>CAYXVH010000237.1:0-10508 GCA_964468615.1 uncultured Thiotrichales bacterium
TAATGATTTAAAACAAGCTATACAACATGATGTCCAAGTTGTCATACATAACAAAGAACAGCTAAAAATTTTAAAAAGCATTGCTGATGCTCCAAGTTTAAATGTGTTGCTTAAATGTGATACAGGTATGCATCGGTTGGGGTTTGCAGTTGAAGAATTCAATCAAGTTCTTGCAGCGTTAAAGTCAACTCTGTCTCCTAAATCTACCATATGTGTTATGACGCATCTGGCTTGCGCAGATGAAACAGCAAGCCAATCAACCCCTAAGCAACTTCAGCAGTTTGACTTGCTTGTAAAAGATAAATCTTATGAGCAAAGTATTGCAAATTCCGCTGGCATTTTAGCTTGGCCTGAGAGTCATCGTGATTGGGTGCGTCCCGGGTTGGTGTTGTATGGAATTAATCCTGTTGAAAAACAACAGACAGCTGCATCAGTAGCATTGCGCCCTGTAATGAGCTTGCATGCACCGCTTATTTCAATAAAGCATTGTAAAAAGGGTGAAAAAGTAGGGTATGGGGGAGATTTTTGTTGCCCTAGTGATATGCTCATAGGCATCATAGCTATAGGGTATGCAGATGGTTACCCACGCCATCTTAAAACTACACCAAGTGTATCTATCGGTGCTAAAGAAGCGCCACTTGTGGGGCGGGTTTCTATGGATATGATCGCTATTGACCTATCTGGTATTGAAACCCAAGTGGGTGAGATTGCTGAGTTATGGGGAGGGTCGATCTCTGTGGCAGAGGTGGCTGAACATGCTGAGACCATAAGTTATGATCTGCTATGTGCGGCAGGTAACTCTGTACATAAAACGTATATTCAATAATGGCGGTGGGGAATGGAAAAAATTTGGTTAAAGAGTTATCCAAAAGGTGTTCCTGAATTTGTCGAGTTAGGAGAATATAACTCGCTAGCACATATGTTTGATGAATGTGCTGAGCGCCATAGTCATCTTCCAGCCTTTTCTAATATGGGTGCCAGTTTAAGTTTTTCTGAACTTAATATTGAAAGTTACAATTTTGCTGCCTATCTGCAAACTGAATTGGGTTTAGTCAAAGGCGACCGAGTTGCCATCATGTTGCCTAATCTTCTTCAATTCCCGGTAGCTCTGTATGGTGTATTACGCGCTGGATTAGTTGCGGTAGATGTTAATCCGTTATATACACCGCGTGAATTAGAGCACTACCTAAAAGACTCTGGTGCAAAAGCAATCGTAATTTTAGAGAACTTTGCTGATGTGTTGGCAGAAGTGATCGATGAAACCGCGGTAGAAAAAGTAATCCTTGCACGAGTGGGTGACATGCTCGGGTTTCCTAAGTCATTATTGGTTAATTTTGTTCTTAAGTATGTCAAAAAGAAAATCCCGAAGTATGAGTTGAATAATGTTATTTCATTTAATGAGGTGTTGGCTACTGGGCAGCAAAGACAGTTAGTTAAGCCAGAGCTTACGCGAGATGATTTAGCCTTTTTGCAATTTACTGGTGGCACAACCGGTTTAGCTAAAGGAGCGATGTTGTCGCATGGCAATTTGCTTGCTAACGTTTCGCAAGCGGGTGCTTTCTTTGGCCCAGTTTTAGATGAAGGGAAAGAAGTCGTGATTACAGCTCTGCCGCTTTATCATATCTTTTCTTTAACGGCGAACTGCTTTTTGTTTACTAAAATTGGCGGTCTTAATATTCTTATTACCAATCCGCGTGATATGAAAGGCTTTGTGAAAGAGTTAAGTAAAATTAAATTTACTGTCATTACTGGTGTGAATACATTATTTAATGGTTTGTTAAATACCGAGGGATTTTCAGAATTAGATTTCTCGCGTCTTAAAGTTACTTTGGGTGGCGGTATGGCTGTGCAAGAGTCGGTAGCAAAAGAATGGCAAGAAACTACAGACTGTGTGCTTGCAGAGGCCTATGGTTTAACTGAGGCATCGCCAGCGGTTACGATGAACCCATATAATTTAAAAGAATATAATGGCACTATCGGTTTGCCGATTCCTAACACAGAGATTTCGATTCAAGACGATGATGGTAAACATCTTGGAATTGAAGAGGCCGGTGAATTGTGTGTGCGCGGACCTCAAGTGATGCAAGGCTATTGGAATCGTCCAGAAGAGTCTAAAGATGTGCTAAGTGATGATGGGTGGTTGCGTACCGGTGATATCGCAATGGTTGCAGAAAACGGGTTTGTGCGCATTGTCGATCGTAAAAAAGATATGATTTTGGTATCAGGATTCAATGTTTATCCAAATGAAATTGAAAATGTAGTGCAATCTATGGATGGAGTGCTAGAGGTGGCTGCAGTAGGTGTTGAGGATGAGGAGTCTGGCGAAGTGGTTAAACTGTTTATCGTTAAGAAAGATCCTAGTCTTACTGAAGAGGCTGTGCTGGCTCATTGTGAAGATCTACTTACTCGATACAAATGGCCGAAACATATCGAATTTCGGGATGAATTACCAAAGACGAATGTAGGTAAAATTCTGCGTCGTGCACTGCGAGACGGCGAGTAAAGCTAGATTGGTAAGAGGAAAAGTCCTAAGGGTTGGTGTGAAGATTAGCTGATAAAAAATTAGCTAAGGTTCTGAACAAGTGTGATATTAATGTTCAAAGAGTCCATTTATCGCTATAAAATATCCCAGATAAAAATACGGAATTTATAAAAAGTGTGACGTAATTCCGTTGATCAAACCGCTATAATTAGTGACTATAGGTATTCTTAATATCTTCTATAAGCCATTTTGGAACGTGGCAGAGTTGGAGCAAGTAAATAGTGAAGTCATATGAACATTCAGAAGATGCTGTCAGTGATGCACAGCTTGCTCTAGAGCGACGCGATCGCAGCGAGAGGCGTAGACCCTCTTTAAAAGGATTTGTATTCGGCTTGTTTCTAGCTAGGCGTCGTGGCCCACGGCGTGCGGAAAACTTATATCAATACAGTGATTGGTATGACGTCAAACTACTAGTGTTATCGCTAAGCTTGTTATTGCTTTCCTGTCTTGATGCAGCAATGACTATGAAGTTGCTATCTCTGGGTGCAGTTGAATTAAATCCGATAATGAATGAGTTAATTAATCAAGGTACTCGTTATTTTGTCTGGATTAAAATTGCAGTGACTTCGCTCTGTATTATTGTATTAGTGGCGCATAATCGTATTAGATTATTTAATCTATTACGTGTAGATGTGGTCTTAATAGCAGCAGTGTTTATTTATCTTGGTTTGGTAACGTATGAATTTTACTTATACACGTTAGGTGCGCCGCCTGCTTAATTTAGCGTTTGAATTAAGCTCTCGTTTGGGTCTTGGCGTATTTTATATAATTCTCTTTCCCATAATTTTATATTTTTAGGGCTAACGCCTTTCTCTACGCTGTCTAACCACTGATCGTGGCAATGCATTACGAGTTCTAAACCTTCTTCTGTAAAATCTGAGAGCTTTATTTCCAGACTTTGCCAGTCTTCAAATGATTTTGGCAAACTGCACTTGTATAACTGACTTTCAAGCAGAAAACCTAGTAAGGGTTCATACCTGGATTTAAATTTTTCAATGGCATCGAGTTTTGATGTGTCGTCCATCTCTGCGTCTAAATACCACTTGCATGTATCAATGATGAATTCTTTCATCGTGCATCCTTGTGTTTAAAATTTATTTCCATATTATTTTTTAGAAATAAACATTTGTGTAAATAAAATTAATTATATTGTTGTGTTATTTATCTAATTGGTTCAATGATTACTATAAGCCTATCGTCAGGATTAGTTTGCCATTCATCAGAGTTTTAGATGAGTGGTTTTTAAACCTCGACGATGACGATATTAAAGTAGTGTGCGTACACTTCCAGGGCGCGATCTTTTGCTAAGCCTAAGTGATCAGCAAGTGCAAGATCCATACCGCGAAAATTAACATCATATTCAGTTGTATTAGTATCTGCTTTAATATGCAAGGGAGATTCTTTGTTATGCAATAGAAAGATTTTTGCAATTGATTGTTCAATAGGAATATCTAGAGAGTCATATTCTAAGTTCGAGAGGTGCTGCCTAGCGTGTTCTCTTGCTGCAATAGATAGATCGTCAAAACGCGCAGTAAGTGCATATGCTTGGCTGCTATCCATCCATTTTTCAATATGTTTGCTTTGTATTTCAAGAATTTTTTCTGCATGTATACTGCCTAATTCACTGATCGCATATACAAAGAAAATATATAATTGATAAAACTTTACAGCATTGGCGAAAACGGGAATAAATGACTTTGGTGTATCATGATCTTCTTCTATGGCGTAGTTAAAGGGTGTTTGATTTTTAAGTAATAAATGTAGGGGGTAAAAAGCTACGCTTTCAATAGTTCTCACCTCAGTATCGACACCGCTATCTTGATCTATGTGATATTCCTGTAGGCTCAGGCGTGCAGTGGATTTTCGATTTGCCACCTCGTTCGCTGTCAAACCCCATAGGTCAGGAAAATCAGCTGTATCTACCTGCTCAGACTGCCTCAATGTATCTGCTCCTAATATGTAGGCTAAATGAAACTTTTATCTTAAATGGCCCAGAATGAAGTGCTCTATATGCTTGAGATCGCGCGTTGTAACTATGCGATAGAAGGATGATCGCAGTAACGAAAAAATTGTCAGATCTGTAGGGGAAGTATGATTTATGGCTACTTCTATTCATCTAGCGGACATATTTCAGTTTGCGTTCTAGTTTGTAGCTTATTATTGCGTGTACAATATCGGTAGTGTTTTCGAGTAAGAAAGCACTGATTAGCCTGGGTGTGAAATTTTATGATCCAGTCTAGTTGTATAGGTAATATAAAAATAAGTGAATAATTATGGGCAATTCTAAACAAGAGACGCCAATGACTGCGTCGCAAGTAGAGGCTAAACAAGTTTCTACTCAGAAAGCCAAAGAAAGTAATAGCAATGATGAGCTGCTGGTGGATGAGGTTAAGAAGTTAGACCAAATTCGTGACATGTTGTTTGGCGAACATGTAGCAACATTGCAGAATAAGCATCAAGCGCTTAACCAAAAACTTGACAAGAATCTTGATCAAAGCGTGTCTCTTCTGCGTAAAGAACTAGCAGCTTCAATTGCTGAATTAAAGCAGCAAATAGATAAGAAGTTTGATCAGTTGCAAAACAGCCTGCAATCAGAAGAGGCGAATCGTGTATCACAAAATGAAGAACTCGCTTCAAGTCTTTCTGGGGTGAATTCAGATCTCTTAACTAAAATTGATTTAGAAGCAAAAAGGTTAGATCAATCATTAAACGATCAATATCAAGAATCAGAGCGCCAATTTAATTCTATGGTGGATTCTTTGCAGGATGCCAAAGTTGATCGTAAAACTTTAGCAGCGATATTTAGTCAATTTGCTAAGGAGCTTGAGGGCTTGTAGGCGAAGTTATCTATAGCTTCGCATATGACGAGAGTCATGTTGCATCAAAACGATATAGTTGTAGAACCCAGCATTAAGTCAAGACTGTCTCAGTCAGATGATATGAATGATTTAGCTCATTTGAGAAAGCTATTATTAGGTAGTGAGTATCAAGATCTACTTAAGCTGCAGCGCGAATTTTCAAATCATTCGCATACCAGTGAAAAAATTTCTCAAGTTATATCTGAAGCGATTGCAATTCGTTGCAAGCAAGATAATTCAGTATCACAAGCTTTAGTGCCTTCAATAGAAGATGCTATCCGCGTTTCTGCAAAACGTGATCCTACGCGTTTAGCGAATGCATTGTTTCCAGTGATGGGGCCTGCGATAAGAGAATCTGTTGCTGAAACTATCAGTGCGATGATGCAGCAGGTCAATCAATTATTAGAAAACAGTTTAAGTGCGCGTTCAGTTAAATGGCGTATTAATGCTTTTCGTACAAAACGTTCTTTTGCGGAAGTTATGCTTGCGGAAACCGTGTTGTATCAGGTGGAGCAAGTGTTTCTGATCCATCGCGAGTCTAGTTTGCTTATCAATCATCTCACCTCCGCAAATGCAATCGTCAAAGACCCAGATATGGTTTCCAGTATGCTCACTGCGGTAACCGATTTTGTAAAAGATTCATTCGTTGTTGATAAGCAGCAAAATGTAAAGTCAATAAAATTTGGCCAGCTTAATCTTTTGTTTGAAGCCGGACCGCATGCAATTATTGTTGCCGCGGTACGAGGTTTACTTTCTGCTGATTTGCAGATCATAATTCGTGAACAAGTCGAACAGTTGCATCGACTATATAGCAGTAAACTAGAATCTTATAATGGCAATGCTGAACAATTTCCAGATACTTATACGCAATTGGATAAGTGTTTATTGAGCAAGAAGAAAGATGATGGGCTTGAGACTAGCAACAAACAAAAACTTCCATGGCCGGCGATTATTGCTGTCTGTCTTTTGGTATTACTTCCATTTCTATGGTGGTTGTTTAATAAGATAGAGCAAAATAAATGGGAGATTGTTGTTAATCAATTACAAGCAGAGTCTGGCATTGTAATTTTAAATCATCATAAACAGAATGGTGAGTATGTAGTGACTGGGTTGCGTGACCCACTGTCTAGAGAACCTGCGGAAATAGTTGCGGAAAATCAAGATTTTCATAAGCTGGTAAAGTGGCAAATGCAGTCTTACTATTCCAATGAGAGCGATATAATTAACAGACGTTTACTAGATGTATTGAATCCGCCCACTGGTGTGGTTGCGAATTTTCAAAATGGACTGTTGACTATAGCCGGAGAGGCAGAAGCCGCGTGGATAGCAGCTTTACCTGAAAAGCTACCGTTCATATGGGGCGTCAAACGCGTGGATACCCATTTGCTGCGCGAAAAAGAAGATGTTCAACAAAAGATACAACAACTCATCGGCTCTATTGAGGAGGTGGTAATAGAATTTGCGCCAAATTCAAGCGAGTTATCTCCTAATGATTTAGTATCTATAGATAATGTTCACAGGCAGATAAGCAATCTTCGAGATTACGTAGATAAAGTCGGGCAAGAATTCAAGCTTGGTATACTGGGATTTGCGGATGTATCGGGAACAACCTCGGCAAATATTTTGATCAGTGAGCAGCGTGCTAGAAATGTACATGATGTGTTAACTAGCAAGGGAATAGCTGAAGATTATTTGCTTGCCAAAGGTTTGAGTAGTTATGTGCACCAGTCTGAGTTTGCTAAGACTTTGAAATGCCAATCGCAACGCTGCGTAATGTTTGAGATTTATATTAATTAAGGTAGCTCGTTAAACACCTACTAAACAATATTGTATGTCTATTTCTAATTTTGAAACACTTGTATCTCTATATCGAAGACTTGGAATAGTCGTGCTAGAGCTGCGGCAAGATAGAAGTCTTTGGTTGATCTCTCCAAAACCCACCTGGTTTTCATCGCTGGCAAAGTTAGATGAAGATAATGGGGAAGGTCGAATTCATTCAGTCACCTCCAATGTGTTAAATACATTTATTGAAGAAGATGTACAGCAAATGTGGTCGACTGGGCAAGAACGAAATGTTTCTCCAATCTGGATCGAAATAGATACTTCCGAAAATAGCATACCGTTTGAAGCAACGGCTTTGCGCCAAGTAGATAGTATGTTAATTATTATTGAACATGTGCCGGACACCTATGAAACTAAACAGTCACAAGCAAAGCAATTGCGCGAAAATGATTTGCTTAAAAGTTTGTTGGAAGATAAAAAAGCAGCACAAGCGCAAAAAATTGCATCTAGAGAAACAGAGCTAGAGCAAGAGATAAGTGAACGCAGAGCACTGGAAAAACAACTTACTCATTTGGCTTTTCATGATGCATTGACCGGTTTGCCGAATAGATCATTATTTACAGATAGGTTACAAAGGGCTATTGCTGAGGCTGAGCGAAAAAAAGAATCCGTAGTCGTGATGTTTATCGATTTAGATGATTTCAAAAAAGTAAATGATTCATTTGGTCACCAAGTTGGCGATAAAGTGATTCAAGGGGCGGCATTGCGTTTAAAGAAATGCTTGCGCGACATTGATTCCATTGCCCGCTTAGGGGGCGACGAGTTCACTCTATTGGTTCCTCATATTGGTGATCGTGAAGATATAGAAATTATTGCCAGTCGCCTAATTGAATCCTTGGATGACCCAATCGTCGTAGAAGGTACAGAATTTCGCATGTCGATAAGTATTGGAATTTCGGTTTTTCCAAATGATGCGAACAATGAAGATAGTTTATTGCGCAATGCAGATACTGCAATGTATTTTGCCAAGCATACGCGGGGTCCTAGTTATAAATTTTATGTTCAGGACATGGGCACATCGCCTTCAAAGCGTTTGGCATTGGTGTCAGATATCGAATTTGCTTTGCAACAAAAAGAATTTTTCTTGGTTTATCAACCCATCATCAACTTGCAAAATATGGAAGTTATGGGTGCGGAGGCTTTGATACGATGGCGTCGCACAGATGGTGAAATTGTAGAACCTGATCGATTTATTCCTCTAGCGTGTGAATCAGATTTGATTATAAAGATTGGTTCATGGGTAATTGAACAAAGTTGTAATCAACTTAGGAACTGGCGCGGAATTTATGGCGATAAGTTTAGAATGAACATCAATCTTTCAGTGCGTGAGCTTGAATCTAAGAAATGTAAAGATGAGTTGCAAAAGATTATGGGGGATTTGAATTTGCCTGCAGGTTCTTTAGAAGTTGAAATAACCGATACTGTGCCGATTGAAAATTCTAATATTATGCAGACCAATATCGATTTCCTTAAGAGTTTGCATGTTTCCACTGCTATCGATCGCTTTGGTGATCGTCAAACGTCTTTAAAGTCGATTAAAACACTCGGGCTAAACTCGATAAAAATTGATCGATATTTCGTAAATGGAATTGAATCTGATCAAGATAGTTACGATGTTTTTAATGGTATTGTTAAGCTAAGTTTATGTTTATCCGATAATGTTTTGGTTGAGGGTATAGAAACCAAAGAGCAGCTTGAAATTATTCAGAGTATGGAAGTGAGTGAGGCGCAAGGATTTTTCTTCACTCAGCCGTTGGAGTCACATTTTTTTGACCAATGGATGAAAGAGTTCGATAAGAAACAAAAAACTCAACTTAAAATTGTCGAGCAAAAGAAAGCCTAAACTAGTTTTTACTTGTATTTTTTATGTCTGAATGTAGTGATTTGCTACATATTCTTGCACTATCGTTTTAAATTCTTCAGCGATTTTTTCTCCCCTTAAGGTGGTAAATTTATCACCATCAACGTATACCGGTGCAATAGGTGTTTCACCAGTTCCAGGTAGGCTAATGCCGATATTGGCATGTTTGCTTTCACCTGGTCCATTTACTACGCAACCCATTACGGCCACTTTCATTTCTTCTACACCGCTATATTGTTGTTTCCAAACAAGCATTTGAGTTTTTAAGTAGTCTGCAATGTCTGCCGCTAAATATTGAAAAAAATCACTAGTGGTGCGTCCGCAACCTGGGCAGGACGTTACTTCTGGTGTGAAAGACCTCAATCCCATCATCTGTAAAATTTGCTGGGCCACCACAACTTCTTGCGTACGTGCGCCACCGGGTTCAGGAGTTAGAGAAATTCGAATTGTATCGCCGATACCTTCTTGCAACAGTATAGAGAGTGCTGCAGTTGATGCTACGATGCCTTTACTGCCCATGCCTGCCTCAGTAAGACCAAGGTGCAGTGCGTAATCACAGCGCTTTGCTAAATCACGATAAACACGCACTAATGCTTGTACTTCGCTGAGCTTGCAAGAAAGAATAATTTTATTGTGTGCCAGGCCAATCTCTTCTGCTAATGCGGCGCTTTCTAATGCAGATGCAATTAATGCATCGTGCATCACTTCTTGTAATGATTTCGGTTGCGAGGATGCTTTATTATCATCCAACATTTTGGCTAACAAGTCTTGATCTAAGCTACCCCAATTAACTCCAATACGAACTGATTTATTTTCTGCGCATGCAATTTCGATAATTTCAGAAAACTGTTTATCGTGTAAGTTCCCACGTCCAACATTGCCAGGATTGATGCGATATTTATCTAGCGCTTGCGCACACTCGGTATATTTTTTTAATAAGCGGCTGCCATTGAAATGAAAATCGCCTACTAGCGGTACATACACTCCAGCACTGTCCAATTTCTCGCGTGTTGTAGGGACTGCTTTGGCAGCGTCTTTATTGTTTACTGTGATGCGTACAATTTCTGATCCTGCAGTAGCGAGAGCCAAGACTTGCGCTACGGTTTTTTCTACATCAGCCGTATCAGTATTGGTCATAGACTGCACGACAATAGGAGAATGCCCTCCTACTGTTACATTGCCCACATCGACAGCGGTACTATTGCGCCGAAAATTCATTGAATTCATAGTTTGCTTGTACTCAATACAGTATTAGTTTTCAAAACAATCTAGAATCTTAACTCATTCGGATCCTGTTGCGGGTAGAATTAGTCAGATAGATTTAGCTGGGTAAGATTAGAAAAACCATATATTCCTTATTTTAAATATGTATTGGCAAGATAAATTCACACTCCAGTCTTCAGGT
>CAYXVH010000238.1:0-36454 GCA_964468615.1 uncultured Thiotrichales bacterium
CTCATCAACCTCATCAACCTCATCAACCTCATCAACTTCTTCTGATTCTGGTGCCACATTAGTTTCTATCACTAGCTCTTCTGAATGTGTAGCTATGCTGTCAACAGATTCAGGCAAAGGTTCTTCAGGACTGGCAATATGCTCAACATCTGCATGATCAAGTTCATTTGCTTCGTCAATTTGTTCAGCCTCAATTGAGTTTGTATCTGGGGCAGGAGTGAGCGAAAGGTTTTTAAATAAATGAATAACATTATCTTGTGTTTCAATAGGCTCATTTATTTCTATGTTTTTCTCAGAAGAGTTATTCTCAAGCACCTCTGCTTCTTGTTCAATCTTTCTTAAATAGGTTAAATACCAAACTTCGGCTTCTTCTAATATTTCCTCAAATTCGTCGTTGCGGTTAGTGAAGTGCTCAAGCTCAATTCGAATGTTTTCAAAAAACTCATTAGGGTGGTGGATGTATTGGCTTACATCATAGAGTGAATGCTTGCTTTGGGAGACTTCAATTGTTCTGCGTAAAGTGCGTACAGAGTTGCGCCATTGTTTGCTGGATCTGCCGTGGGTCATATAAATACAAGCCATATGCGGTGCCCAGCATTTTAGGCAAAATTCAAGAATTTGGTTGGCTGTTTCTTTGTTTTTAGTAAATTTCTTAATCGTATGTATAACAACGCGTTTTGCTGCAGATCTTTGAGATTTAAGTTTATGTTTATTTAGCCTTGTTTCTCCACTAGTAGTTTGTTGTTTTAGTGAAGCGGTATTGATTTGTTGAATTTCAGATAGAGCTAATTCAAAGATTTCCACATCAGTGTCAAAACCTTCTGTAATACTTCGGACAATAGAGGTGAGATTTTTAAATAGTGTTTCTTCATTTCCGCTAGCACTTATTCCAATTGATGTTAGCTTGTTAAGTAGTTGTCTCGCTGGATGTTTTGCATTTTGGAAAAATGTGAAGTCGATTAGTGCGAGTTTGATAGTAGAAATTTGCAGTCTTGCCAGAATAGCTTTTATAGGATCACATATAGATTTATCTTCAAGAATTACCTGGAAAATATTACAAACGAAGTCAATGACTTTTTCTTCGTTTGCTACTATTTCTATGGCATCCAACGCACCTTTTTCATGTAGTGTTCTTCGTACAGCAGTTTTAATTTGCTTGGCTTGAAAAATAGCATTGTTTGCAGCTTCGACTCGTTGCACGCTAGATAAGGCGCGTACAAATTGTCGTCTTTGTGCGGGTGAAGAATTTGATTGAGTATTAGGGCTATATGGTTGTAACAGTAAACTAACCGTTGTTTCGTCTAGACCAGTATGACCGGGGCCATATACGTCCATTGCAATTTCATCAATAATTTCAGGTGTGCTATTTAGCTGCTTACCCACGAAATCATTGTTCGTTTCATATTCCTTCTGCCATGCTTCTTGTTCTACAGGAGCAAAAAACTGTCCTGTGGACAGGCTCATGATAGACGAGTTTGATCGATCATCACCAATGCCAGCATCTGCATCATCTTGATTATCGGTTACGTTTTTAGAGTCTTCAGTTGGGTGGATATCAACGTCTAGTAAAAAATTATGCATTGCCAAATAAAAATCGTTCAAACTTGGTGAAATATTTTGATATAGCAACTTACTGATAAGAATTTTTCCATCAGCAGAGATATTCAAGGGTGCGATGCAATTTTGTATTAATTTATAAAAGTCTTGAGGCTGAAGACAGTAGGTATTAAATTCTTGGTGGCAAATAAAGGATAATTCTTCTAGTTGCAGCGTAAGTTTATCAATCAAGTCAGCATGTCTTTCAACACTGCGATCGATAAGTTGGTCAATTGCAAGCGCTAGTTCAATCAAATCTGTATCCATGCTATGAGTATCAGTTTGATTAGTAGTCCTGGAGCGCATAATTTCTGAGCTAGAGGTATAAAATCGCGATTCTAATTCAACATAAAATTCTGAGGCTACGATATGCTTTCTTTCTAAAAAAGCATCCAATGCTTGGTCGCGCGCTTTGCTATTGGTCTCATTGATTTGAGCTCGGTAGCTATCATCCTCTGCTAAGTTAAAACTCTCTTCTAATATTGCGTTGAGGAAGTTCTTTAAGTTGAGATGAACGATTTCAACTACTTTGTCGTAGTTAATATGGCCTTCACTATCAAAGATTTCTTGGTGGCTCAGTTCGGGCATTTTGAGGTAGTTTTCAGGTGAATATAGATATTTTTCTAAGAAATAGTGTAGGGTATTACGCGTAAACATAATGTTAATTGGCAATCGCTTAATCTAAGGCATTGTGCCGTTCATCGGCTATCATGTATCCTGTGCTTAATATGTTTATTTCAACAACCCCGCAAGCCCACAACTGATGCAAATTCGCTTTTCACATTTAAAAGACAAGTTAGCTCGATCCTCTATATTCCCGTTGCTGGTTAGTGGGGATGAGCCCTATCAGCATATGTTGGCCTGCGATATGTTTCGCGCACGCGCGAAAGAACTGGGTTTTTCAGAACGCAAAATACTAACGGTGGAAACAGGATTTGATTGGCCTGAGTTGCAGCACGAACAAAGCAATATGTCATTGTTTGGTGAGCGTACTTTAATCGATTTACGCATAGCGAATGGTAAGCCGGGTGCAACAGGTTCGAAGGCAATTATCAATTTTATCGAAAACTTGCATGATGATGTTATGTTACTTGTGCAGGTGCCTAGATTAGATCGCAGTGGGATTAATTCTGCTTGGGTTAAGGCTTTAGATAAAGTAGGAGGTGTGCTGCGTGTTTGGCCGTTAAATGAAATAGAAACACGAAACTGGATTCAACAAAAGTTACGTGCAAAAGGACTTACTGCTACAAGTGATGTGGTTGGGTATATCACGCAACAAGTTGAAGGTAACTTGCTTGCAGCAATGCAGGAAATTGAAAAAATAGAACTCGTGAGTGAGAGTAAGAATTTAGATCTAAAGAATATTCATGCACTGTTAACGAATAGTAGTCACTATTCGCTGAATGAATTAATGGATGTGGTATTGAAAGGTGATGTGGCAAGAGTTATTCGAATAATCGCCGGACTCAAAAAAGAAGATGTTGCGCCGCCATTATTGTTATGGGGGCTAACTGAGCAAGTGAGGAAATTAGTTGAGAGTAAACCAAATGTTCTCTCTAATGTTTCTGTAGCTCACTCCAAAATTGGAAAAAATACGCAACAAGATACTTTGCATGCATTATGTATGTTGCATCAAAAGAGTACTGGTGTTTGTCGGCAAGACTTAGCATCGAAAACCTCGGACTTGTTGAAGCAATGTGCGCGAGTGGATCGAGTGATAAAAGGTCGCGCTTACGGAGATCCTTGGCAAGAATTGTTACAGTTGAGTATCGCCACAAGATACTCAGTATAAATATTGGCTTTAAAATAAAGATATGCATCTATGAGTAACGCAGTGCAAAAACAACAATCATCAGTCAAAGTGTACATTGAGAATGTGACCTTACAAGCAGCTGCAGTACGTGCTGAAATTGCTGCTGCGAGTACAGATACAAAAAATCAAGCACTGAAGTTTATTGCAGATGAGATTCTGAGTTCTAGCGCAATATTAAAGCAAAAAAACCAACTCGATCTGCAAGCTGGAGAAAAGCGTGGGCTTGATAGTGCATTTCTCGATCGTTTAGAGCTAACGGATGCACGTATTGATGCAATGGCAGAAGGCTTGATGCAAGTCTGCACATTGGCTGATCCGGTTGGCGAAACTACTGATTTGGAAACGCGTCCCAGTGGAATTCAGGTTGGCAAAATGCGCGTGCCAATAGGGGTAATACTTATCATTTATGAATCACGTCCAAATGTTACAGCAGATGCGGCTGCGTTATGTATAAAGTCTGGAAATGTGACTATATTGCGAGGTGGTTCTGAAGCGTTGAACTCAAACCAGGCGATAGCAAATTGTATTCATACGGGTTTGAGTAAAGCAGGGCTTTCTAAAGATATTGTGCAAGTTATTACAACTTCAGATAGAGCGGCAGTAACCGAGTTGCTTCATGCTAATGATGATATTGATATAGTCATCCCGCGTGGTGGTAAAGGCTTGATAGAAAAGATCATGCAAGAGTCTCGTATTCCATTAATTAAGCACTTAGATGGTGTGTGTCATGTATATATCCATGAAGAAGCGGATGTAGAGATGGCAACTAATATCGCATTTAATTCTAAAGCTCAACGTTTTGGTGTTTGTAATGCAATGGAAACTTTATTGCTCGACAAAAATATAGCCAAACAAATTTTGCCAGGCTTGCAGAAAAAGTTTACTGAAAAAAATGTAGAATTAAGAGGTTGTGAAGAAACGCGTAAGATTCTCCACGATATCTCTATTGCGACTGATGAGGATTGGTATGCAGAATATCTTGGACCCGTATTGGCAATAAAAGTTGTCGATGGTGTTTCTCAGGCGATGCTACATATTGAAAAGTATGGCTCTCATCATACGGATTCAATTGTCACAAATAACAAGACAGTCGCGCAGCAATTTTTGCGTGAAGTAGATTCTAGCTCAGTTATGATAAATGCCTCTACTCGTTTTGCGGATGGTTTTGAATATGGCTTGGGAGCTGAAATTGGTATCAGCACGGATAAGCTACATGCTAGAGGTCCGGTAGGGCTTGAGGGGCTAACTACCCAAAAGTTCATTGTTTTAGGGGAAGGCAATATACGTGAATAACATCTTTCACAATGCACTCATATATAAGGGAGGAGTGTGTTAGGTATATACGGCAGCAGCTTTGATCCTGTTCTTGCGAGATTCTTATGCTAGGTATATTAGGTGGAAGTTTCGATCCACCACATTTCGGCCATATCAAATCAGCATTGGCATTATTAGAACGCTTTGATTTTCAGCAGCTACGATTTATCCCTTGTCAGCTTTCGCCGCATAAAGAAACGGTGCATGCGAATGCAAGCCACCGTTGGCAGATGTTAAATCTGGTATGCAGTGGCAATGAAAAATTTATTGCAGATGATCGAGAGCTAAAACGTAAAGCATCGTCATATACAATTGACACCTTGCAAGAGTTGCGTGAGGAATATGGCGAACAGCAGTCACTAGTATTGATTCTAGGATTAGATGCTTTTTTAAGTTTTTGTAAATGGCATCGATATAAAGAAATATTATCACTTTGCCATATAATGCTAATGCAACGTCCTGGCTATAGTCTGCCAGATAGTTCGCAAGGTTTGGGATGTGAAAAAGAGTATTATGAGTTAAATAATACTAAAGATTTTAAAATATTAGCGAATACACCCTGTGGGAAAATATATACGAGTGATCTGGAGAGAATAGATGTCTCGTCCACTACGATTAGAGAAATGATCTCCAAAGGGCAGCAGCCTAAGTATTTATTACCGGGTAATGTCTGGAACTATATTCACCGAAATAAACTATACAAATAAATACTATATATGAAACATAACGACACAGTTGAAATCGCGGTAAATGCTCTTGAAGAAATGAAGGGAAATGATATTACGGTAATTGACACGCAAGGGAAAACAGATGTATTTGATGCAATGATTATTGTAACCGGTACTTCGGATAGACATGTGAAATCTTTGGCAGACAACGTAGTAAAAGATGTTAAAAGTAAAAGTTTGAGTGTGCTGGGTGTTGAGCAAGATCGTTCTTGGGTATTGGTGGATTTATATGATGTGATAGTGCATATCATGCTAGAAGAAACGCGAGAGTTTTATAGTTTAGAAAAACTTTGGGAAATTAGTACAGATCGAGAGCAAGTTTCGTAATCTAGATGTTTTTCAAAGTATAAGTTAATAAAATATAAACTAATTAAATAGTGCAGATCTATGTTTTAGCTGTAGGCGATAAATCACCAACATGGGTTGAGGAAGGTGTTGTTGAATATCTTTCGCGGATGCCGCATGAATGTAAGGTTAAGTTAATAACGGTTGCCACGACTAAACGAGCAAAGAATATTTCTATTCCACAGGCTCAGGAACGCGAGCAAGCTTTGTTATTAAAAAATACACCTAATAATAGCCTGCGTATTGCTCTAGATGAACACGGAAAAACATGGACTACGACTGTTTTGGCGTCAAAGTTAGAGGCATGGTTACAAAATACCCCAGTAGTAACTATATATATAGGTGGGCCGGACGGGTTCACACCAGACTTTCTTGATCGGGTAAACATGGTTTTATCTTTATCCTCGTTAACCATGCCGCATATGCTGGTGCGTTTGGTGTTGGTAGAGCAACTATACCGAGCGTGGACGGTAATCCAAGGCCATCCATATCATCGAGAATAAGTCTTTATAATTAACCTCATGCGTGAGCTTATCCTGGCCTCCGGCTCAAGTCGTCGGCATTCATTGCTGAATAAACTCAATATAGAGTACCGTGTATGTGTACCAAATATCGATGAAGGTGTAATGGTTGGCGAAGCACCCGCAGACTATGTATGCAGAATGGCGCGTAATAAAGCTTTGGCGGTTTTTGAAATGTTCACAACTAGCCAAGTGGTTTTAGCTGCCGATACTATTATTTCATTGCGTGAGGAAATTATTGGTAAACCTAAAGACATACAACATGCAAAAAATATATTGCAAAAACTTTCTGCAGTTGAACATGAAGTGTTAACTGCTCTATGTCTTAAAACACAAGATCATGATTATGAGGCGATGGTAGTGACCAAGGTTAAATTTAGACAGCTTACAGTTAGTGAAATAGGTGCCTATTGTTTAACAGATGAACCCTATGATAAGGCCGGTGCCTATGCTATTCAGGGTTTAGCATCTTCGTTCGTTGAATATATCTCTGGAAGCTATACCAATGTTATGGGTTTGCCGCTATCAGAATTATGCGGTCTTTTAGAACAAACTAATTTGTATAATTTTGATGATGTCTAAGTAAGACTGGGTACAATGAATAATGAGTGAAGAAATTCTAATTAATGTAACTCCTCAGGAGACTAGAGTCGCTATTGTTGAGAATGGGGTATTGCACGAAGTGCAAGTTGAGAGGGTTAGTAAGCAGGGCTTGGTAGGGCATATATATAAAGGTTGTGTGAGTCGGGTAATGCCAGGTATGGACGCAGCGTTTGTTGATATAGGGTTAACCAAAGCGGCCTTTATACATAGTTCGGATGTGGCTTTTCTGCCTAAAAGTTCTCGAGGACAAAAAACGGATATAAGTCAACCTGACGAAACCATTCTTCAGTCACAAAGCGATAATATTACCAATATGTTGCACGAGGGCCAGCAGCTCTTAGTGCAAGTTGTAAAAGATCAGTTAGGCACAAAAGGTGCGCGCCTTACTACTAATATAACCTTACCTTCACGTTATATTGTGTTATTACCCTATTCACACGATGTTCGTCTTTCAACACGTATTGAAGATGAGGAAGAACGTGAACGATTAACTTCTACCACACAGAAATTAGTTAATGAGTTTAATGCAAATTGTGGATGTATTTTGCGTACTGCAGCGGAAGGGGTAGGTGAACCTGAATTAAGAAGAGATCTAAAGTTTTTACTTAATCTTTGGGCAACTATTGTTGACAAGGTGAATAAGGCATCATCTGTTGATGAAGTGTATTCCGATCTCCCTCTAGCAGTACGAACTTTAAGAGATCTTTCGGTAGATGATATTGAAATTATTAGAATCGATTCACGTGCAACATTTGATATTGTAAAAGAGTTTTCTGAAAAACTAGTTCCTGAGCTATCCGATTGCGTAACTAGGTATTCAGGTAGTCGGCCTATATTTGATCTTTATTCAATAGAAGATGAATTGCAAAAAGCACTACATAGAAAAGTAACGCTTAAGTCTGGAGGATATTTGATTTTCGATCAGACTGAAGCTATGACGACGATTGATATTAATACCGGAGGATTTGTTGGGCATCGCAATTTAGGAGAGACTATATACAAAACAAATCTCGAAGCAGCGCAAGCGATTGCTAGGCAACTTAGGTTGCGCAATCTTGGTGGTATTATCATTATCGATTTCATCGATATGGATGATGATGAGCATAAACGTCAAGTTATGCGCGTATTCGAAAAATCCTTGGATAAGGATCGTGCTAAAAGCCAGGTATGTGAGGTCTCTCCATTAGGCTTGGTGGAAATGACTAGAAAGCGAACACGGGAGAGCCTAGAGCATGTTTTGTGTGCACCCTGTGCAACGTGTTCAGGGCGTGGTTATATAAAGACAGCTGAAACGGTTTGTTTCGAGCTATTTCGTGAAATTATGCGTGAAGCAAGGCAATATGAGACGAACGAATTGCTGGTTTTGGCGTCTCAACCTGTAGTAGATTTACTTTTGGATGAGGAGTCAACAAGCCTGGCAGAATTGGAAGATTATATTGGCAAGACCATTAAATTGCAGGTTGAGTCACTCTATTCGCAAGAGCAATTTGATGTGGTACCTCTATAACTTATTTGTTGTCACTAATCTGTTTCGCTAAGTCGTTTTATGCTACGTAAATTATTCTTAAGTGGCTGGTATATCCTGGTTGCGATTTTGGTATTGCTGGCGATAGTTGTCAGTGTCATACGTGGCTATCCTTCTATATATCAAAATTACCTGCCAGCAATTCAACAGAATATTTCATCGATATTAGGTAAGCCGGTAACCGTAGACTCAATTCGTATTGACTGGTGCGGCATCACACCTCAAATAACCACGCGTAACTTATCTATTTTTGAAGATGATGACCAATATGATCAGCTTCTAAATGTGGATAAGGCAATTATTTCTATTAATACTTATAGAAGTATCGTGCGCAGAAAAGTAACGTTTGATGAATTAACGTTTATTGGAGGAAATCTAGAAGCTATTCGAACTGCAGATGAAAGAATAATATTAAATGGAATTGATATTAGCGAAAGGTTAGCTGAGCGTAAAAAGCTAAATCAGAGTGATAAACTAAAAATTAATTTATTGAGTAGTTCAATTTCAATTATTGATGAAATAAAAAAATTAGACTACTTTTTTGATCATGTAGATGTGGTGCTTAGATTTTCAGGTGATCACTTTAAAGTTTCTTCTAAGTTCATACTGCCGAAAACATTAGGTGATTCGCTTGTTTTAAGTGCAGATATTCGAGACTTGGATAAAGGTTTTAAAAATATAAAAGGTAAGATTTATAGTAAGGGTGAGAACATTAATTTAGAGCTGCTGAATGATTTTTTCCCAAAACTTCAGGTTGGAATTAGCAAAGGTATTTCAGATTTTCAGGTGTGGGCTAATTTTAATTCTTTAAAGCAACGCACTTTCATAGGTAGATGGGGTCTGCATGATTTGGTTTATAAGGACGTAGAACTTGCAATAGCTAACACTATTATTAATGAAGAAATCGCTTCTATTGATACAGAATTTAGACTACAGGGAGATATTGAAGACTGGCAACTTGCGTTAAGTGATGTGAGTATTAAAACAGCCAGTCATGAATGGCCTGGAAAACAATATGAATTCAGCTGTGTAGATTGTGGTCAGCAAAATTTTACCATTTCAGCGGCGTTGGATTATATGGATACAGATCAGTTGCTTTCTACCTTGCAGCATTTTCCTTTTGTTGTTGAGCGCTTAAATGATGTGCTAGAAAAAATTGAAATTCATGGTGTGTTGAAAGCGTCACAACTATCAGCGCAATTTAATCAGAATCGACTAACAAAATATGCCTATAAGTCATCATTACAACAAGCAAATATCTCCATTCCAGAGCAAGGCATTGCGGTTACTTCGATAGTGGGAGAAGTAACAGGTGATCACCGTAAGGGGGGTGTTAATTTAACTTGTGATTCCCTAGGTTTATTGATAGATAAAATTTTAAATCAGCCGCTGGATAATCAAAATATAAAAGGGATAGTAAATTGGCAGCACATTGACGGTAACATATTACTGGCAATGCAAGAATTGATAGTGGAATCGAATGAAATGGTGGCAAATTTGCAAGGTGTGTTGCAAATTATTGAGAACAAGCCCTTTGTAGATATTCAAATAGAGATTCCTTATGTGAAAGCCGAAACGATTAAGCAATATTTTCCATATAAGAGGCTGAAGCCAAAGCTTTCAAAATGGTTAAGCGAAAGCATCAAAGCAGGAACGTTTAAAGATGGAAAAATATTATTTCATGGCAACCCAAAAAATTTCCCATTTAAAAATAAGCCCGGTCGGTTTGAGATTAGAGCAAATATTGAAGATGGTGTATTGGCCTATCGACCAAATTGGCCGATCGCAAGTAATATTATTGCTAATTTAGAAATTAAAAATAATTACCTAGAAGTAGATGTAAGCCAAGGAACGATACTGGATTCGTCAATAAATCAGGTGCATGCACATATTGATGATTTAAAGTTACCAAGGTTAATGCTTAACGGTAGTGCAGCGGGGCCGGCCAATAATATCCTGCAATATTTGCAACAATCTTCTATCCTTCCAGAGGATAGTAAAGTAATAAAACATATAACAGCTAGCGGAAATACTAAGCTTAATTTGGACCTTTCATTAACGCTTACTAAAAAGTTAGAAAAGCAGATAATAGTAGGGGGTATCGTCGAGTTTAAAAATTCCGGGCTGATGGTAAATGCATTATCACTTCCATTTACAGATCTAAATGGCAAGTTAAGATTTGATCAAAGTGGTGCTGAAGGTAGTGGCTTAAGTGCTAAGTTATATGGTGCGCCAATTATTGCTAATGCAAAAAAATCAAATGATGGGCGTACATTGTTATCTGTTTCAGGTGATTTTGATCTAGATACTTATTTATCATCCAACTATACAAAGCTTAATAAGTATATTAAGGGTATGGCGCCTGTTTCAGCACAAATCAATATCCCTCGTTTTGGAAAAAACAATACTGACAAAACATTGATGGTTAATGTCGATAGCGATTTGTATGGTGTGACTACACTACTTCCTGAGCCATTCCAAAAAGCATTTGATGAGTCGAAGAATATTTCTATTCAAACTAAACATCCACATGGTTTAAATAGTGAAATATATTCCAGTTTTGAAAATCAAGTTTTTATGCAAGCTATTATCGATAAAAATACCAGCAAGTTATCTAGCATGGAGCTGCGTATGGGTAATCAGCAATTTAATTTACCTGAAGAGGGTATAAAAATATCAGGAAGGATGAATAATCTTAACATTTCGGACTGGAGAAAGTTCATGCAGTCAGAGAAAGAGAAAACTTTTGAGATTAAAGAGGTTGATGTAATAGTAAATAGTGTGGTGCTTGGAGGATTAAATCTTGATAGTGTTGATTTTCGTGCTACTAAAAATAAACAGTTCTGGGTGGGTAATATCATCTCGTCAGTAGCAAAAGGTAGTTTTGAATATCCTATTGATACAAAAAGCGGCAGTGTAGCTACTGCTAATTTTGATTATCTGCGGTTTAAGTCTAAACAAAAAAAGTTAACATCTCCAAAGTCTACTGACTTAGATCCACGAACTTTGCCTGCGCTAGTCGTTAATGCAAAAGAGTTCGAATATAAGGACGCTGTATTTAATAATGTTAGCTTAAAGACCAAGCCGTCAGTAAATGGTCTTACGATAGATTCATTGCAAGGTAATGGTCGAGAGTTACAAGTTTCTGCAAATGGCATATGGGCGGTTGATACAGAGAATCTGCAAGAAACAAAACTAACGATAACTTTGGTTTCACAAAATTTGCAAAATTCACTCGCAGGTTTAGGTTTTGGAAGCTCGGTAACGGGTGGAGAAGGTAGTGTGTCAGCTAACTTTGTGTGGCCTAAAGCACCTTACCAGTTTTCATTGGCATCTGTGACGGGTGATGCAGGCCTAAGGTTTAAGGACGGTGCTATTTCCTCTGTCGAACCAGGTGGTGCGGGGCGATTAGTCGGCTTATTTAATTTTGGTGAAATATCTAGACGTTTATCTTTAGACTTCACAGATTTTTTCTCCAAAGGCTACACTTTTGAAAAAATCCGTGGCGACTTGAAATTTAAAGATGCAAATTTAACGACCGAGAATTTAAGAATTAAAGGGCCCTCTGCAGATTTATTAATTCAAGGCCGTACCGGTATCGAAGCCCAAGATTACGATCAAGTAGTAACCGTGACTCCTCATGTAAGTGGAGGTTTACCCTGGATTGGTTTAGCGGTAGGCGGGCCATTAGGTGCAGTTGGGGTGCTCGTTGGTGAGAAAATTGCGAAATCTATTGGTGTGGATGTGAATAAAGTTACCGAAGCGAAATACACTATGAAGGGTAGCTGGCAAGAGCCCGTAATTGAACCAATGTCGCAAAAAATTGCAGAAAAAAATTCTGCTCCATATGTCCAAGATCAGCCGTCACCGGATTCAGCTTCTCAGGCAGCCCCAGTGCAAACGGGGCCAAACTCAAATCGTGTGACACCCTAGAAGCTCTTCACAGATTTGTATTAGTCGTTTACTTATATCTCTACTTTAATAGACAGGATTAATAGCAGGGTATGCGATACTACATCTATCATCAGCAAATTGGTTTTAAAGTATTTTGAGTAAAGTAGCAGCAATACAAATGGCTTCTGGACCTAATGTAGATGCAAATCTACATGAAGCGGGCCGGTTAATTTCTCAAGCAGCAGCAGCAGGTGCTGAACTAATCGTTCTTCCAGAAAAATTTGCCATTATGGGCATTGAAGAAAGTGACAAAATAGCAGTGCGTGAAGCGCATGGTAATGGGCCCATTCAAACTTTTTTATCTGATCAAGCAAAGCAGCATAATGCGTGGATAGTGGGCGGTACGGTGCCGTTGGAGTGTGAAGATCCAAATAAAATTCTTGCAGCTTGCATGGTGTATGACAATAAGGGAAAATTTGTTGAACGTTATGACAAGATTCATTTGTTTGATGTTGATTTGGTAGATACAGGTGAAAAGTATATCGAATCAGAAACCATTGAATTTGGCAGCCTTGATTTAAAAGTAGTTGATTCACCATTTGGAAAAATTGGTTTGGCTGTTTGTTACGATTTGCGTTTCCCTGAATTATTTAGAGGTCTATTAGATCTTGGTGCTGAGATTATAGTTTTGCCTGCTGCATTTACTGCAGCCACTGGTAGAGCACATTGGGAAAGTTTGCTTAGAGCGCGCGCAATTGAAAACTTAATGTATGTTATTGCATCAGCTCAAGGTGGTTATCATTTAAATGGCCGTGCTACGCATGGTGATAGTATGATTGTCGATCCTTGGGGTGTAATTTTAAATCGTATTAACCATGGCGCGGGTTTTGCCCTTGCAGAAATTAATCTTGATTATTTGCAATCTAGACGAAAAACATTTCCGTGTATTCAGCACAGAAGAATGAATCTAAAAAATTAATAATAAGTAATGAAATAGTTATTTACCTTTTCACTTTAGCACATACATTATGCACAACCCTCTAGAGCTTGCTAAAAGCAGTATCTTGGAACCCTCTGGCTTAGATGAATCTCATTTATCACAAGCCTTTTCGACATTATTAAATTCATCAGCAGATAGCGGCGATATTTATTTTCAAATGCGTAAGCATGAGGCGTGGTCATTAGAGGATGGCATTGTTAAAGATGCCAGTTACAACATAAGCCAAGGTGTTGGAATACGCGCAATCAAAGGTGATAAATCAGGTTTCGCTTATTCAGATGAAATTGTATTGCCGGCCTTATTAGAATCTTGTAAAGCTGCACGAGTAATTGCTAGAGGTAATCAAAACGGACAAGTGCAAACTTGGAAATCTAATTCTGGTAATCAATTATACATGCCAGATAATCCATTAGATTCGATCACCGAAGCTGACAAAGTTAATTTATTGCGATCACTAGATATTCTTGCACGTAAGCAAGACAATCGTATTAAGCAAGTCATGGCATCGATTGCGGGCACGCATGAAATAATTTTAGTTGCAAATAGTGATGGCTCAATGGCTGCAGATGTAAGGCCATTGGTTAGATTAAATGTTTCAGTAATTGTAGAAGATAAAGGTCGCTTGGAACAAGGCAGTGCAGGTGGTGGCGGTCGCGTAGGTTACGACGTTTTTACTCAAGAAAATCATGCGCATTCATATGTACATGAAGCGGTACGTATGGCTTTACTAAACTTAGAAGCTGTCGAAGCGCCAGCGGGTGAAATGGATATCGTCTTAGGTCCAGGTTGGCCAGGTGTATTGCTACATGAAGCGATAGGCCATGGTTTAGAGGGAGATTTCACTCGAAAAGAGACCTCTGCATTTAGTGGTCGTATAGGCGAGCGAGTAGCAAGTAAAGGTGTAACCGTAGTGGATGACGGCACCTTGGAAAAACGTAGAGGTTCGCTAAATATTGATGATGAAGGCACTACGACACAATGTACGACATTAATAGAAGATGGAATATTAAAAGGCTTTATGCAAGACAAGCTTAATGCAAAGCTTTCTAATACCGAACCAACAGGTAATGGCAGACGTGAATCTTATGCGCATCTTCCAATGCCGCGTATGACCAATACCTATATGTTGGCTGGGGAGCATGATCCCGGTGAAATTATAAGTTCGGTTGATTCCGGTTTTTATGCGGTCAACTTTGGCGGTGGTCAAGTTGATATCACTTCTGGAAAATTTGTTTTTTCAGCATCCGAAGCATATTTAATTGAAAAAGGTAAGGTCACAAAACCAGTTAAAGGTGCAACTTTAATTGGCGATGGGCCTGATGTGCTTACACGCGTCAGTATGATCGGTAATGACTTAAAATTAGATCAAGGCGTAGGCACTTGCGGAAAAGAAGGTCAAAGTGTGCCTGTAGGGGTTGGGCAACCCACTCTACGTATCGATGGCATCACGGTAGGCGGCACCTCTCAATAATAAATAACTGTAATTACTTAAATGAAAGTTCAACCGTCTCCATATACAAAAGACAAATTAGAAGACTTAGTGCAATCATGTTTAGCTGAGGCTAAACAGCAAGGTGCAACAAGTGCAGAAGCAAGTGTAAATATTGAGCATGGTCTCTCAGTTACTGCGCGTTTAGGTGAAGCAGAAACGTTAGAGCACCATAATGATCGTGGTTTAGGTGTCACTATTTATATGGGTCAAAAGAAGGGTAGTGCTAGCACGACTAGTTTTGAGCCTTCAGCAATAAAAGATGCAGTAACAGCAGCCTGCAAAATAGCTAGTTTTACTGAAGAAGATGATTGTGCAGGTTTGGCGGATGCCAAGCTTATGGCGACTAACATGCAAGATTTAGAGCTTGACCATCCTTGGGGTATATCGCCAGAAGAAGCACTTGAGGTTGCGATAGAGTGTGAAAACGCCGCACGTGATGTTGATCAAATATCTAATTCAGAAGGTGCGTCATTAACTACTTCGCGTGGCACCACTATATACGCCAATTCACATGATTTTGTGGGCAGTTACAGCTCAACCCGACATAATTTATCTTGTGTTGTCATTGCAGAACAAGATGGCAACATGCAAAGAGATTATTGGTATTCAACTACACGTGATCCCCAGCATCTAGACTCTGCTGTGAGTATTGGCCAAAAAGCGGCAGAGCGAACCGTAAGCCGACTTGGCTCACGTAAAATATCTACGCAAACTACACCGGTAATTTTTGAAGCTAATATGGCACAATCATTGTTATCGCATTTTGTCTCTGCGGTTAGTGGTGGTTCTTTATATCGTAAAGCCTCGTTCCTAATTGATCACCTAGATAAGCAGGTTTTTTCAGATTCCATTACGATCACTGAAGATCCATTTATTAGAAGTGGCTTTGGTAGTAGCTCGTTTGATATGGAAGGAGTAGCAACAAAAGCACGCACATTAGTTGAAAGTGGTGTGTTGAAAGGCTATGTCTTAAGTAGCTATTCAGCTAGAAAATTAGCTATGCAAACTACCGGTAATGCAGGTGGAGTGCATAATTTAGAGTTGCAAGCAGGCGAGAAAAATTTAGATCAACTGGTTAAGCAGATGCAAAAAGGTTTGTTAATAACGGAGTTGATTGGCCATGGTGTGAATACGGTAACGGGCGACTATTCGCGTGGTGCCGTAGGTTATTGGGTTGAGGGTGGTGAAATACAATATCCAGTAGATGAGATTACGATTGCTGGAAATTTAAAGGATATGTATCAAAAAATTGTTGAAGTTGGAAATGATGTGGACCGACGTAGTAATATTATCACGCCGTCATTGCTAATCGATAACATGATGGTTGCAGGCAGTTAATATCTGATTATTTATTATTATTCAACCACTTCACGCCAGTAATTTGAATAGAGACATCTAGTTTTTCATTTTCAAATTTATCTAACTTAACTGGTATATAATTCAGTTTTTCTGCGTACCATCCTAGGTAAGTAGTTTTTTTATCATTATCTTTTTTGCGTACATATTTATTTGCGTTAAACTTTCCGGCTTTAGTTTCAATTAATTCAGTAGTTTCTAGTTGATATTTATATTCTTTTAGTCTGCCTTTAGAGATTACCGAGTAGATATTGATAGAAGTGTCTGCATCCGGTTTGCGCATCAATAATAATTGAGCAGAGTAGTTATCAAAGGTGTTTTCAGGGACGTCTAATTCATTACTCTTGTCTTTGTATTTAACTGCAGCCTTATTGTTATTCCAATCAAAAACATAATGTTCGTTTCGATCTTTATCGCTATTTTTCATTTTATGGGTAAATTCGACGGTATGGTAGTTATTATCGATTAATTTTAAAACCGCACGATCAGTAACTACTTGATCGCCGAGAAATAGCGCAGCCATGCCAACAGGCTTGGTAATCGATTCATAAATCAGTTCATCACCAACTTTTTTCAGGCTTACATCCATTTTGCCAACACGCATTGAGCCTTTATGGACATCGTAAGTGGCTTCAAATTCTGGCGGTAGATTGCTTTCGTTGAGAATCGAACTTGAATTACTCCAAGCAGGCTGGGCCAAGATACATATAGCAATAAGCAAAAAAATTATTTTTTTCATTGGGGATCTTCTATCTTAAAAGAGCTTCATGTTCCGGTGAAAGTAATAGTGCTTGGTTGAGCGGTGAATGATCAAAGTGAATTTTTCCAGCTTTTAGCTTTAGGCGTTTATCGCAAAACCACTTTACTGCTAGTGGGTAGATGATGTGTTCTTTCTCTAATACGCGTGCTGCTAAAGTTTCTGCGCTATCTGTTTTTTCTACATTTACCTTTGCTTGAATTACTAACGGCCCTCCATCTAGTTCTGCAGTAACAAAATGTACTGAACAGCCATGTTCACTATCTCCGGCTTCTATGGCGCGTGCATGAGCGCGTAACCCCGGGTGTTTGGGTAATAAGGAAGGATGAATATTTAAAATATTCCCTTGATACTCATCTATAAGAGTTGGGCTAAGAACACGCATAAACCCTGCCAAAACAATTAGCTTAATATTATAGACCGCTAGAGTTTTAACGAGTTCCGCATCAAACTCTTCACGAGAAGTGTAGCTATTATGCTCGATGATATGAGTGGGAATATTTGCTCTTTGTGCGCGAACTAGTCCGTATGCATCTGACTTATTGCTGATTACGCAAGCGATACTGGCATTAATATGATTTTGTTCGACATGGTTAATGATCGATTGCAAGTTGCTACCGCCGCCGGAAATGAGAACAGCTATCTTGCAAGTTTGTTCTGGTTCGGTTTTTGGCACAGTTTTACTGTAGAGATATCTTTTGATCTGAAGGCGACTTTTTAATTTCGCCAATTTTCACAGCCTGGTGACTGCTTTCTTGGCTGAGCTTAATCGCTTCTTTTGCTTGATCTTCAGGTAGTACAACTAACATGCCCATACCGCAGTTAAATACCCTTAACATTTCTTCATTTTCAACTTGGCCCATTTTTTGTAACCAATCAAATACTGTAGAACGTTTCCAACTATTTGTATCAATCTCTGCAAGAAAACCGTCTGGAATTACACGTGGAACATTTTCTGTTAGTCCACCACCAGTTATATGACATAAGCCATGAATATCAAACTTATCTATTAGGGATAAAACGATATTGGTATAAATAATGGTGGGCTGTAAGAGTAATTCGCCTAAGTTTTTACCATCAATCATTTCATCTAGTGAAGTATTGGTGGTTTCGATGATCTTGTTAACTAGAGAAAATCCATTGGAGTGAATGCCGCTGGAGGGTAGGCCTATAATTACATCACCATCATGGATCTTACTGCCATCAATCAATTTGCTACGTTCTACTACTCCAACGCAAAATCCTGCAAGGTCATATTCGCCTGCGTCATACATTCCGGGCATTTCTGCGGTCTCGCCTCCGATCAATGCTGCGCCAGATTGCCGGCATCCTTCAGCGATGCCTTCGACAACAACTCGAGCTGCGTCGACGGATAGTTTGCCGGTAGCAAAGTAGTCTAAGAAGAATAGAGGTTCTGCACCTTGCACAATGACGTCATTTACGCACATTGCGACCAAATCGATGCCGATGGTGACGTGTTGCTTAAGTTGTTGGGCTAAGCGTAATTTGGTGCCGACACCATCCGTTCCAGAGACTAAAATAGGCTCCTGATATTTATCTTGTTGCAGTGCAAACAGGCCGCCAAAGCCACCAATGCTAGACATGACCTCAGGCCGGTGGGTAGAGCGTATCGCCGGTTTGATGAGATCAACGAGTTTATTTCCAGCATCAATATCGACACCAGCGTTTTTGTAGCTAAGACCCATTTATTTATTAACTTAAGTGTGTGTTGTAACTAATTGAAATTATTGCATTCGAATGAAGTATTCAATCTCAGTATAGAGTTGCTTAGAATTACCATTGCTTCGTTATTCGGTTACTTATACCATCAGAATGATAATAATAATAAGCATTTTTAATTGTATATAAACGCGGACCGTATTGTCGTCCGGTAAACTGTATTACACGGTGAATTGTATTACATAGTGGAGTTAAGACATAACATGTCTTATTGGAGATTTATACCAAATCTGATTACCTTGGTGCGCTTTGCTGCGGTGCCTCTGCTTGTGTGGTGGTTGTTTGATAACCAATTTAATAATGCCTTATTACTGTTTCTCCTAATGGGTCTGTCTGATGCCTTAGATGGGTATCTCGCAAGATCCTTTAATTGGAAGACCACTTTGGGGTCGTATCTAGATCCTGCGGCCGATAAGGTCATGCTAATTAGTTCGTATATAGCTTTGGGTGCTTTAAACTTATTGCCACATTGGCTGGTATTGATTGTAATCATGCGCGATGTAGCCTTGCTTTCCGGCGCAGTCTCTTATTTATCGATGACTAGACGTTTAGAAATAGAGCCAAGCTTAATCAGCAAATTCAATACATTTGTGCAAATCTTACTAGTACTCGCGGTTGTCTATAGTCAAATAAAAGCTTTCCCAGTGATTATTATCCAAACCCTTATTGGGCTAACTTTATTTACGGCCATTGCAAGTGGATATGACTATTTTGTTGAAGAACGCTCGAGACGAGCAGCAAAACATTCCAGTAAGTAAGCGTAAGCTCTTACCGTTTTTTATAAACTTGAATGACGACTTCCTGTCTGCATACGCCTACGCAATATTCACTTGATATTGCACTGCCAAAATTTGCAACCTTTGAAACATTTATTGATACCAGTGATAGTCAACTGCTATCTGTTTTAAAACAATTAGCGCAAGAGTCATTATCTGAGCCGCGCCAATACTTTCTTTGGGGTTCGTCCTGCACTGGGAAAACACATCTACTGCAAGCGATTTGTAACCACCAAGCAAATACGCAACAAAATGCAATCTATCTGCCGATGAAAGAACTCGTTGGTCAACAGGCGACTATATTAAATGATATGCAACAGTTAGATGTGTTGTGTATTGATGATCTAGATGCTGTGTTAGGTGATAAAGAATGGGACCGGCAACTATTTTTGTTAATAAACGAACTGCGTGTTAACAATAAAAGTATTGTGATGACAGCGTCACTAAATCCGCACGAGGTAATGGTTTCATTTCCCGATCTAGCTTCAAGACTAGTGTGGGGTCCTGTATATAAATTAAACTTGTTAGAAGACGATAAAAAAAGTCGTGCAATTCAAGAACACGCAAAAGTACGCGGTTTAGAAGTATCTGGAGAAGTGTGTAGTTTTTTGCTTAAGCGTTTTCCGCGTGATCTCAATAAACTTATAGGATTATTAGATAGGCTGGATGAAGAGTCTCTGGTTCAGCAAAAAAAAGTTACTGTGCCTTTTGTAAAATCAGTTTTAAATATAAATTAAAGCGACAAAGTAGCTACTCGTTTGCCTAACGCAAAACATAACTTTTTCTCTTCATCACTAATTTTATTATTACTTTCGGGGCCTGCTAAATGGCTTGCTCCATAAGGTGTGCCACCCGTATCGGTAGTGAGCAATTCGCTTTCGCTATACGGTATGCCTACAATCATCATGCCGTGATGCAGTAATGGCAGCATCATTGAAAGCAGCGTGGTTTCTTGTCCGCCGTGTAAGCTAGAAGTAGAGGTGAACAATCCTGCAGGTTTATCAATTAATGCGCCGGATAACCATTGAGGACTGGAGTTATCTAAAAAGTATTTTAATGGTGCAGCCATATTTCCAAAACGAGTTGGACTGCCCATTAGTAAACCATCGCATTGCTCAAGATCAGCTGGTTCGGCATATGGATGTCCTTCTTCTGGAATACTTTCATCAACCGCCTCACAGGTTGTAGAAACTGGCGCAACGGTGCGAAGTTTAGCCTCTGTACCTTCTACAGAGTTAACGCCTCTCGCAATATGTTGCGCCATATCTTTAGTGGCGCCATGGCGTGAATAATATAAAACTAGAATGCTTTTCATAATATATCTAAGATATTTTCAGGAGGTCTGCCAATAGCAGCTTTACCATTGTGAACTACGATGGGTCGCTCAATTAATATTGGGAATTTTGTCATGGCATCAAGAATCTCTTCTTCAGAAGAGGAGTCACTTAAGCTGGCTTCTTGATAAGCGCCTTCGTGCTTCCTAAGTAATTGGTCAGCAGATATTCCTAATTTAGTGAGAATTTCTGTGAGTTCTGCTTTTGAAGGGGTCGATTGTAGATATTCGACAACTTCTGGTTCAGTCCCTTTTTCATTGAGTAGCTCTAAAGTCATACGACACTTCGAGCATTGGGGGTTGAAATAGATAACGGTCTGATTCGTACCCATTACGGCTTTTTCTCCTGTATAAATCCGGTTATATTTAGTCGGTCTAAAATAGACTAGTATTAAATTTGATTATATAGACCAATATAATAAAGCAATTGGGTTTCTAAGTTTTAAGCAATTGTCGAACAATTGCCAAAGGTTTTTTAAATACTCCGCTTATGCCAATTTACGAATATCAATGCCAAGCATGCGAGGCTGTGCACGAAGCCTTGCAAAAGATAAGTGACCCTCTATTAAAGAAATGTCCAGAGTGCGGGAAATCTAAATTAAAGAAATTGGTTTCAGCACCTAGTTTTAGATTGAGTGGTACAGGTTGGTACGAGACAGATTTTAAATCCGATAAGGATAAGAAACGTAATTTGGCCTCTGATGATTCACAGAAGGAAAGCTCTTCGAAAGATAGCAAAAGTAAAACTGAAAAGAAGGATGAGGCTAAAAAAGCGGCTCCCGATAAGAGTAGTGCAAAATCTACCAAAAAAACCAAAAAGCAAAAAGCCTCAGATTAGGATCAATAATTCACCCAATTTAGGGTTTCTCACTAGATCGTGTCCAGCTTTGTTGCATAGACCATATGTTGCATAGGATAGTCTCAAATCGTACTATTCGCCGCTTGGCAGACATTTTGTCATTCAGCTATATTTAGAATTACTAGGGTAAAAAATGCGAACTCATTACTGCGGTCAGGTTACAGAAAAGCTGATCGATCAAGAAATCTCTGCCTGTGGGTGGGTAAACAAAAGACGTGATCATGGTGGAGTGATTTTTATCGATCTACGAGATCGAGAAGGCATTCTTCAAGTTGTATTTGATCCAGATACTCCCGAAATATTTGCACTAGCCGAACAAATTCGTAATGAATATGTATTGCATATTAAAGGTCGTGTACGCATGCGACCTGAAGGAACGATCAATTCTGATCTACCTACTGGTCAAATAGAGGTCTTAGCTAAGTCTTTAGAAGTTTTAAATGAATCAGATACACCTCCATTTCAATTAGACGACGACGACGTGCACGAAGAAAATCGCTTGCGTTATCGTTATGTGGATTTGCGTCGTCCATTTATGCAAGAGCGTATTCGAACCAAAGCAAAAGTTGTCAGTGGAATACGAAACTTTTTAGACAAAAATGGTTTTTTAGACATAGAAACACCAATTCTTACTAAAGCGACTCCAGAAGGCGCACGCGATTATTTAGTGCCTAGTCGAACGCAACCCGGCTCATTTTTTGCCTTGCCGCAATCGCCACAATTATTTAAACAGTTGTTAATGATGAGTGGCTTTGATCGCTACTATCAAGTGGTGCGTTGTTTCCGCGATGAAGATCTGCGTGCCGATCGCCAACCTGAATTTACCCAGCTTGATATTGAAACCTCATTTATGGGTCAAGACGAGATCATGTCGATAATGGAAGACATGATGCGTGAATCATTTAAAGAAAATGTAAATGTAGACTTAGGTAATCCATTCCCAAGAATGACGTATGCAGAAGCCATGCATCGTTTTGGGAGTGACAAACCTGATTTACGTATTCCGCTTGAATTCATCGATATTACGGATTTAATGAAAAACGTTGAGTTTAAAGTTTTCAATGCGCCTGCAAACGACGAAGAAAGTCGTATTGCAATGCTTAAGGTTCCAAATGGCTCAAAAATTTCACGCAAAGAAATTGATGGTTACACGGAGTATGTCGGGCAATATGGCGCTAAAGGACTTGCTTACATTAAATGTAACGATGTAAGCGACCTTAAGGAAGGTTTACAGTCACCCATACTGAAGTTTTTGCCTGAAGAAACCATTCAACAACTGGTTGAAGTTTCAAAAGTGGAAAATGGTGATCTGTTATTTTTTGGTGCTGATAAGAAAACCGTTGTTAACGCGGCTCTGGGTGCGTTGCGCGTTAAGATTGGTCATGATCTGAATATGGTTGAAGAGGGTTGGAAACCATTATGGGTTGTCGACTTCCCAATGTTTGAGTGGGATCAGGATGCTAAACGCTGGTCTGCATTGCATCATCCATTTACCGCACCCGATTTCACCGATCCACAAAAGCTAATTGATAATCCTGGTGAAGCATTATCGCAAGCCTACGACATGGTATTAAACGGCACCGAAGTGGGTGGTGGTTCAGTGCGTATTCATAAACAAGATATGCAAGCCGCAGTTTTTAAAGTGTTAGGTATAGAAGAGCAAGAAGCGGAAGAAAAATTTGGTTTCTTACTTAAGGCGCTTACGTTCGGCGCACCACCGCATGGTGGTATCGCATTCGGTTTAGATCGTTTAGTGATGTTAATGACCGGTAGTCAATCTATTCGCGATGTGATTCCATTCCCTAAAACACAGAATGCAACGTGTTTGTTAACCGATGCGCCTGCTGATGTTAACGAACGTCAGTTAAAAGAATTGCATATACGCAAGCGTGTTTCTAAGGTTGATAAAAGTTAGAAATCAATCGATTCTGATGCGCATGGCTGTACAAGTGCCGTGTAAGACAGGATGTCGAGAACGGATGAACCCATTGATGTGGGCTAAAATAAATACTTTAGTTTAATTTACGTTTCGGATCTTGGATGAGAACCCAGGGTCTAATCACTACTGACCAAACTTCTGTATTGTCTTTTTCCCATGCAATGGCTTGCTGGTCAAAGTTTTTTGCTAGTAGTCCCGCTTCCATCCATTGCTTGATTTGATCTGCATCGTCTATAGAGATGGTATAGCCCACTTCAACCAAGTCCAACGTATCGCTTACTAGAATGAGTATGCCTTGCGCGTAAAACCGTTCCAGTTCTTTCCAGGGTGCTTTTGCAGTTTCACCAACGATTTTGGCTTTTTCTCGTTGAATGAATTCTTCTAGTTGATCCATTAAAATTAATAAGCTTGTTCATTTTCTATTAATTCACGAACATCATAAGTAGCAGGTTGTGGCTGCAAATTAGATTTGGAAGTAAATTGCTTAGCTTCTCTAGAGTTTGGGAATTGCTGAACAAGTAAAAGTTTATATTTATCTGCCAGTTGAGGATCTCCATTCGCATCTGAAATCTGTGCACCTAATAAAAGAGTCTTTGGGGTAGGTTGTGCTACTTTTTCATATTCTTGCAACAACTTATAAGCATTGTCGTAACTGTAATTACCATACTGGATTTTAGCCAGTTGATACCAAGGTACAGGTGATTTCGGATTAATTTTTAATGCTGTGCTGAAGTAATTGGTGGCTTTAACTTTGTCTGGAATCCCAAGTACACATATCCCTGCATTGGTATAGGCAACATCGGGTTGAGCATTGTTTTTATTTTTAGCTGCAGCTAAATATATTTTTTCGGCTTCTAGCGGTTTGTCGTGTTTACATAGAAAGCTAGCATAGTTGGTTTGTGCAGCAGAGTGGTTGGGATCATGGGATAAAGCGCGTTTAAAATAGCGCTCAGCTTGCTCGGTTTGATTGTTTTTATTATAGATAAGGCCGGCTACGGTATAGGCATCGGCAGATTTTGGGTTGAGTTCTAAAGCTTTCTTAACAGAGGCTAGTGCAGCATCTAATCTTCCGGCATTCATGTATTGCACGGCTTGGACTACATAGCCTTCATCTTGAACAGCGGTTTTTTGAGGGGTGCTTGAGCAAGATGCCATTAAACCAATTAGTGTGATGGTCAGTATAATTTTGGTTAAACGCATAGGGAAAAGCAGTGTTTTGTTTGTACACTTTAGCAGTGAAATCATGATAAGTTTCTTACAAAGTCTATTATAAAATACTAATTTACATAGTTTTAAATGGAATATAAACGACCAGAATCTGTACTTGTCCTAGTATACACGCAAGCCAGTGAAGTCTTGATGCTGCGCCGCAAGTTCCCGAATGACTTCTGGCAGTCGGTTACGGGCAGTCTAGAATGGGAGGAGATTCCGCAACAGGCTGCAGTACGTGAGCTGCAAGAGGAGACTGGGATTGCCCAGCTCGAATTACATGATTGTCAGTTTTCACAGAATTTCGAGATTTATTCTATCTGGAGAGAGCGTTACGCCCCCGGAATCACCGAAAATAAGGAACATGTGTTTAGTTTGGAGTTGCCTGAAAAAATTGATATACAGCTTGAACCAAGGGAGCACGAAGAGTTTGTTTGGCTACCTAAGCAAGAGGCAACTGATTTAGCTTTTTCGCATACCAATCAAGAGGCTATTCAGCGCTGGGTGCCCTAGTCGTAACCATGAACGATACTGTAATACTGTACCATTTAAAATCACAAAGTTACTTAGGATTTAAATTAAGATAATGCGCGAAGTTGTTGTTTGTACACATGGTATTTGGATGAAGGGCTGGGTGATGAAGCCGATATCGCGTTATTTGAGTACCCATGGACATGAGTGTGTGGAGTACTCCTATCAAAGTGTCAGGCGCAGTCCTAAAGAAAATGCACAGATGTTGGGCAAATTCGTACAACAATTGGATGCTGACATCGTGCATTTTGTTGCCCATAGCTATGGCGGGCTCATTCTACTGCATTATTTTCAAATGTTTGATGCGGCGGCGAAGCCAGGGAGGGTAGTAATGCTAGGGTCGCCGCTAACAGGTAGTGGCGTAGCGAAGCATTTGTCAAAAAATAATTTGTTAAAAAATAATATTTTAGGAGCAGGTTCTAAGTCTTTACTTGGAAGTGCGCCAAGCTGGAAAGGCACGCATCCTCTGGCCGTTATTGCAGGTACTAAAGGCTATGGAGTAGGTCAGCTGCTAGGAGCTTCACTTGATAAGCCTAATGATGGCACGGTTGCAGTATCTGAAACTAAAGTGAGTAATTGCACAGTGCATATTCAGGTTCCCTATAGTCATACCGGCTTGCTGTTATCCAAAAACGTAGCAACGCTGGTAGATGAGTTCATTCGCACCGGGGACTGTCATTAGCCAGATTGTCAGCCAGATCGTCTGTAATTTCCTCAAGCTATTCTTTATATAGGGGTTGTCTACTAATGGGAATGAAAGTGCTAAAATACTGCCGTTGATTTGGGAGAGCTTTGCTATGCCTATTCAGGGTATATCGAAGATAGAAAACTAGAGGAGTTTCAATGGCTGGTCACAGTAAATGGGCCAATATCCAACATCGCAAAAAAGCACAAGATGCTAAACGCGGGAAGTTATTCACCAGGCTAATTCGTGAAATCACGGTTGCCGCTCGTATGGGTGGCTCAGACATGGATTCTAATCCGCGTCTACGTCTTGCCGTGGACAAAGGCCTATCCGCCAATATGAACAAGGATACGGTGGACCGTGCGATTAAGCGCGGTGCAGGTGAACAGGATGGCGATAATTATGAAGAAATTCGTTACGAGGGTTACGGACCTGGCGGTAGCGCAATTTTAGTGGACTGTATGACAGATAATCGTAACCGTACAGTTGCAGAAGTTCGTCATGCATTTACCAAGTTTAATGGCAACATGGGTACATCAGGATCGGTTGCCTACATGTTTGAGAATATGGGCGTTATACAGTTTGCGCCTGGCACAGATGAAGATGCGGTGATGGAGGCGGCATTAGAATCTGGTGCAGAAGATGTCGTCACCTCGGATGATGGCAGTATTGAAGTATTAACGTCCCCTGAAGAATTTATAAACGTCAAAGATGCTTTGGTTGCTGCAGGTCTAAATCTTGTAGAGGCTGAAGTTACTATGCGTGCTGATAATAGGGCTGCCTTGTCAAACAAGGAAGGTGAAAGCATGTTAAAGCTTTTAGATGTTTTGGATGAACTTGATGATGTACAAAATGTTTTCTCAAATGCCGATATACCAGATTCAGTTTACGAAGCTGTCGCGTAGAGTATTGCATGCAATACAACGTACCTGAAAAGAAAGACAACATGGTTCGAATCTTGGGTATTGACCCGGGGTTGCAAATAACGGGCTTTGGCATCATTGAAAGCGATGGTAGGACTAGCCGTTATATTCATAGCGCAAACATTCGCGCCAAAAATACGAAAGATGGTGATGTAACCATCCCGCATCGTTTAGGCATTATTTTTAGTAAATTGTCAGAAGCGATTGAGCAATTCCAACCTGATGAAGTGGCCGTTGAAGAGGTGTTTATTAATAAAAATGCATCTTCTTCTTTAAAACTGGGTCATGCGCGCGGTGCTGCTATTTGTGCAGCAGTACATCAACGTGTTCCGGTTAATGAATATAGCGCGCGTTCAGTGAAACAAGCTGTAGTAGGAAATGGTGCTGCCAACAAAGATCAAATCCAACACATGGTGCTACGTTTGCTTGGTTTGCGTGGTGAGTTGCAAGCAGATGAAGCGGATGCATTAGCCGTAAGTTTATGTCATGCGCATACTGCTTTAATGCTTAATAGTAAACGGATAACTACCAAATCAATTGTTGGGAGTTTTGCATGAGGTTTTTTCATGACGCTGGGTTCATGGGGCTGGGTTCATGATTGGACGTTTGCAAGGCGAGATCATAGAAAAGCAAGCCCCGTATCTTCTGTTAGATGTAAACGGTGTGGGTTACGAATTGGAAGCGCCTATGTCTACGTTTTACGAATTACCGGAATGTGGTCAGTCGGTGATGTTGCACACCCATTTAATGATTCGTGACGATGCGCATACACTTTATGCCTTCAAACAAGTTCGTGATAGAAGTTTGTTTCGTAATTTATTAAAAGTGAATGGCGTAGGTGCCAAAATGGCATTGGCTATTTTGTCTGGTATGGATTCGAATGCCTTTGCGCAATGTATTCATCATGGCGATATAGATTCACTAGTGAAAATACCGGGAGTTGGCAAAAAAACTGCTGAGCGTCTAATTTTAGATATGCGCGACCGCTTAGATAAAGAAGTTACCTTGCAAGTTGCAAGTAATGGTAAAAATGGCAATGACGTAAATGGTTATGTTCAAGACCCGATTGCAGATGCGGTTTCAGCATTAGTCTCTTTGGGTTATAAACCGAATGAAGCAAGTCGCATGGTGGGCAATGTCGATACCAAGAGTCAAAACAGTGAAGATATTATTCGTCAAGCACTCAAAACCAGCATGTCGTAAAACAGACCAAGTTAATTAAAAATTCATGGCAAATACAATTACTGAATTAGAAGAATCACGAATCGTCGACACCAATGTTGAAAAAGATGAGGTGGTTGCTGAAAATGCGATTCGGCCTAATCAATTAAGTGAATACATTGGCCAAGAGAAAGTGCGTGAGCAGATGGAGATTTTTATTACTGCTGCTAGACAACGTCAAGAAGCTTTAGATCATGTGTTAATATTTGGGCCGCCAGGCTTAGGTAAAACAACTCTTTCGCATATTGTGGCGAATGAAATGCAGGTTAATTTGCGTCATACATCGGGTCCGGTATTAGAACGTCCGGGTGATTTGGCTGCGATCCTTACTAATTTAGAACCACATGATGTGTTATTTGTGGATGAGATCCATCGCTTAAGTCCGGTGGTTGAAGAAGTTTTATATCCTGCATTGGAAGATTTTCAATTAGACATTGTAATTGGGGAAGGGCCCGCAGCGCGTTCAATTAAATTAGATCTGCCGCCATTTACTTTAGTAGGCGCTACAACACGTGCAGGTTTGTTAACTTCTCCGTTAAGAGATCGATTTGGAATTGTTCAGCGACTTGAGTTTTACAATACTGAAGAACTAGCAACCATTGTTCGGCGTTCTGCAAAAATATTAGATGTGAAGCTCAATGATGAAGGTGCAATACAGATAGCGAAACGTTCTAGAGGTACGCCTAGAATTGCGAATCGTTTATTGCGACGTGTGCGTGATTATGCGCAAGTTAAAGCAGATGGTGTAGTGACTAGTAAAGTCGCAGATGCTGCACTAGATATGTTGAGTGTAGATGAACATGGTTTTGATAATATGGACAGACGATTGTTGCTTGCGGTGATTGAAAAATTTGAAGGTGGGCCAGTAGGTGTGGATAGTTTGGCTGCAGCTATTGGAGAAGAGCGCGGTACCATTGAAGATGTCATTGAACCGTTCTTAATTCTTAAAGGCTTCATGATGCGTACGCCACGTGGTCGGGTGGCAACGGGACACGCTTATCGTCATTTCGGAATTAAGATTCCACAGCACAATTTAAGTTCTTCTATAGAAACAGACTCTAGTGAAGATCTGTTCTCATCAACATCACATGAAACTACCCAGTAAGTTTAATTACAATTAATGAAGCCCTTTGTATGGCAAACCCGTGTGTACTACGAAGACACCGATGCAGGTGGAGTGGTGTATTACGCCAATTATTTAAAATATATGGAACGTGCCAGAACCGAGTGGTTACGGGCGCTGGGTATTGATCAGGATGTTTTAATAAAAGAACTGAACGTTTTATTCGCGGTACGGTCAGTAACTATAGATTATAAGAAGCCTGCAAGATTTAATGATGCGTTAACGGTGAATGTGGTACCTAATACATTAAAACTGGCGAGTATTTCTTTCAAGCAAGACATAAGCCAACAAGCCGATACAGCTTGTGTATGTACAACAAGTGAAGTAAATGTTGTTTGTTTGAACGCTAAAGACTTTTCACCCAATCCTATTCCTAAAAATTTATATAAAATTATTCAATCTGGGGAAGTATAATAATGGCGACGGATACCAGTATTTTAGGCTTGATAATGGAAGCCAGCCTGTTGGTACAACTGGTGATGTTGATTTTGCTAATTGCATCGGTCATTTCATGGACCATGATGGTAAGTAAGTGGAAAATTATTCGTGATGCACGGAATAGTGCGGATAATTTTGAGGATCGATTTTGGTCTGGTACAGACTTAGCTGCGCTGTATGAAAAAGTTAGAGTAAAAAAAGATCCTACCGGCATGGAGCATATTTTCCTTGCAGGATTTAAAGAATATGTGAGGTTGCATCGCCAGCAACGCGTCTCACCTGAAGCGATAACGGATACTGCATTACGTTCGATGAAAGTGGCGATGGCACGTGAAGTGGAAGCGCTAGAACACTATCTTTCTTTTTTAGCTACGGTAGGTTCTACCGCTCCTTATATTGGTTTGTTCGGCACAGTGTGGGGCATTATGAATTCATTTCGTGCTTTAGGTGATGTGCAACAAGCCACACTTTCTGCAGTGGCTCCCGGTATTGCCGAAGCCTTGATAGCAACCGCAATGGGATTGTTTGCTGCCATTCCTGCAGTTATTGCTTATAACCGCTATTCCACCGATGTAGAACGCTTAATTATGCGCTATGACAATTTTGTTGAAGAGTTTACGGCATTATTGCAGCGTCAAGCATTGACCAAAGATATGGATATGCAAGCGCAAGTTCGTGGATAAAGCGCATGGTTAGAGATATATCATGGCATATGTAGGTATTAAACGTCGCAAGCGCATGGCTGAGATCAATGTGGTTCCCTATATTGATGTTACCTTGGTGTTGCTGGTGATTTTTATGGTTACCGCGCCCTTATTTCATCAAGGAGTTGAGGTAGATTTGCCTTCGGCACCTGCGAAGCCGCTGGAAAAAATTGATGAAAATCAAGAGCCTATGATTATTTCAGTAGATCGTGCCGGACAAATTTTTGTAAATAAATCTGACACTCCTGGTGAACCGATAGCCGATGAGTTATTTAGAAACCAAATCGAAGAAATCTTATCTAAAGAACCAAGTCCTATATATGTGCGGGGAGATAATGGTGTGGATTATGGGCGTGTCGTAACAGTGATGGTTATGCTGCAAGAAGCAGGAGCTGAGAATGTGGGATTGATTACCGATCCAACAGTCTCTGATTCCACTACGCCAGATTTTGCAGTGAAAGAACTCGATCCATTATAAGTCATGGCTAAATTTAAGCGACATTTGCCGATGTCGGCGACGATTGCGATTGTTGTTCATGTGGCGATCATTTTGCTTTTGGTGGTTGGTTTTCAATTCAAAAAAGAACAAAAAGCTAATCCGCTAGATAATATTAATACGATTAATGCCACGGTTATTAATTCTGAAAAATTAGATGTAAAAAAGTCATCTAAAGAAAACGAGCAACAAAAGCAGTTAGCTGAAGAAAAGAAACAGCAAGAAATCAAACAAAAACAAGAAGAAGAGAAACAACAACTTCAGGCTGAGTTAGAAACGGAGAAGCAAAAAGCAGAAGAAGCGCAAAAGAGAGCTGAGGCTGAACAGCAAAAAGCAGAAGAAATTAAAAAACAAGCTGAAGTTGAGAAGCAGCGTTTAGAAGAGGAAGTAAAAAAACAAGCTGAGGCTGAAAAACTTGCAGAGGAAAAGAAGAAGACTGAAGAGACTAAAAAAATTGCTGAAGAAAAACGTAAGGCTGATGAAGCTAAAAAGCTAGCGGCAGAGAAAAAGCGTAAAAAAGAAGTAGAAGCTAAAAAATTAGCAGCAGAAGAGAAGAAACGTAAAGAAGCTGAAAAATTGGCAGCAGAAAAAGCTGCAGAACAAGAACGTTTAGCAAAGATATTAGCAGCAGAAGAGGCTGAAATTAATGCTGCAGAAGCAGAAGCGCAGCGTGTTGCTAAAGCTCGCGCTATGAGTAGAGATATAGCGATTTATCAAGACGCGATACGCAGTAGGATACAAAGTCGCTGGCGAAAGCCGCTAAACGAGCAGTCCGATGCATGGTGCAAAGTGTATGTGCGTCAAGCGCCTGGAGGATACGTAGAAGATGTTGTGGTTGAGCAATGTACGGGTGATGAAGCATTTCGCCGCTCGGTTGAAGAAGCGGTCTGGAAATCAGATCCATTGCCTGAGCCACCTACACCAGAACTATTTGATCGAGATTTGCGTTTTAAATTTATTCCGGAGATTTAATGAAAATTTTAGTTAGAGTAGTTGCCTTAAGTATGTTTCTTTTTATTGGGCAAAGTGCACATGCAGTACTAGAAATTGAAATTACTCAAGGTGTTGAAGGGGCGTTGCCGATTGCAATTGCTGTTTTTGCTGGCGATACCTATAGCTCACCTGAGGCGATCGAAACGATAGTGCGAAATGATTTAGCAAGAAGCGGTTTTTTTGATGTGCTGGATAAGCAGCGTTTTCCTCAAGCGGTAGTAAGCTCATCGCAGTTAAATTTTAAAGCTTGGCGTGATACAGGGGTAGAGAGTTTGTTGCTTGGAAAAATAATTCAAGCCGGTGAGGGCCAATATCGCATTGAATTTCAGTTAATTGATTTAATAAGAAAGAAAAGATTGCTAGGTAATGTCATTCCTGCAGGTACGAAAGACGTACGCAAAGTAGGTCATAAAATTAGTGACTTGGTTTTTGAAACGTTAACGGGAATTCGAGGAGCGTTTAGTACCCGCGTAGCTTATGTGAGTACGATAAGCCAAGGTGCTTCAAAAAAATATGTATTACAAATTGCAGATGCGGATGGCTACAATGCCAGAGCTATTTTCTCATCCAGTAAGCAAATATTATCTCCAGCCTGGTCGCCAGATGGTTCGCGCTTAGCCTATGTCTCATTTGAAAGTGGCAACTCGGCCATTTATATACAAGACATTATTCAAGGTACGCGTGCAAAAGTATCTGCTAAAAAAGGTATCAATAGTGCACCCTCCTGGTCACCCAATGGAAGACATTTGGCGTTAACCTTATCAGCTTCAGGCAGTCCTGATATCTATATTTTGGATATTGCCGCTAAGAATCTGAAGCGTCTCACGAGTGGTCCAGCGATTGATACCGAACCGAGTTGGATGCCGGACGGAAAAACTTTATTATTCACTTCTGATCGAAGTGGAGGTCCACAAATTTATCAAGTATCAGTCAATGGCGGTAAAGCTCAACGACTGACCTTTGAGGGCAAATATAATGCAGCCGCAGATGTTTCACCAGATGGTCGTTTTCTTGCCTTTGTGAACAATAGTGGAAATGGATTTCGAGTAGCGGTGATGGATATGCAATCAAAGGCCATGCGAGTTATTAGTAATGGTAATTTGGATGAGGGGCCGAGTTTTGCGCCTAACGGCAGTATGATTATGTATGCAACTGCGGATCAAGGTCGAGGAGTTTTAGCTGCCGTAAGTGCAGATGGGAGAGTTAAACAGAAACTACGTTTAACCGAAGGCGACGTGCGTGAACCATCTTGGTCACCATTTCGTTAATTATGTTTCGAAACTTAATCCGTTTCGAGTATTTTATTGGTAACCACAAAGAGGAGTGAGTTATGAAAAAGCAACTACTTATAGTATTTTTTATAAGTTTATTTTTAACACTGGGCGCATGTGGCACCAGTACCAAGCAAATGCCTGGTGATGTAATTAGTGATGATTACGAAGGTGGTGATCCTTCATTAGATGATGCGTCAACGACAGGTCTTGAGGGTGAGGGTGGCTTGTCTATGGGTAGCCTTGATGATGTGATCGCCCAATCAGGTAATGTTGTATATTTTGATTACAATAGTGCTGAAATTCGTGATGAGTCTTTACCATTAATTATGGCAGCTGCAGAGTCGCTAACGGCTAATCCGGCATCACAACTTCGCTTAGAAGGTCATGCAGATGAACGTGGTACTCGTGAATTTAACCTTGCGTTAGGTGAGCAACGTGCACAAACTGTGCGTGATTTAATTATGCTGCAAGGCGTAAGTGGCAATCAGCTCGACATCGTGAGTTATGGTGAAGAAAAACCTGCAGTAGTAGGTTCAGGTGAACAGTCATGGCAGCAAAATAGAAGAGTTGAAATCATTCAGTAAGAACCGCTGGCTAAAATTATGAAAAGAAAATTAAGGATGAAATGTAAATCATTTGGGCCAAAGCTATTGGTGACACTTGTTTTAATGCAAGTGTCTACCATGGCCGTTGCGCACAAGGCTAATAACGAGCGACTCGATGCAATGGATGCAAGAATGCAGCGTGTCGAGCGAGTAGCAAATAGTGAAGCATTGGTGAATCTGTCACAGCGTATCAATGCATTGCAGCGTGAGATGCAGCAATTGCGTGGTGAAAATGAGCAGCTTACACATGAGTTAAATACTCTTAAAACGCGTCAACGTGAGCAGTTCTTGGATATTGATCGACGTTTGCAGACATCTGGATCAATGACTACTGAATCTACTTCAGAAGACGGTATGCTTCTTGATAATAGCTCTGCAACTCAAGCTCAGATATCTGGTGCTGTTAATAATACGGATCAGCAAGTAGCAACAAAGAGTGGCACTGTAGTTTCTAATGGCGCTTCAAATGATGCTGCGCAAGATTATAAAAATGCGTTTACTTTGCTTAAGCAAGGTAAGTATGACGATTCCATTCTGGCGTTTAATGGTTTTTTGCAAACCCATTCACAAAGTAAGTATGCGTCTAATGCACAGTATTGGTTAGCCGAAGCGAATTATGTATCTAAACGATATCCGCAAGCCTTAACTGAGTTTTCTAAAGTGATTGAACAGTATCCTGCTAGTTCTAAAGTGGCAGACGCTAAATTGAAGTTGGGTTTTACTCATTATGAATTAGGTCAATATGAAGAATCACGAATTGAGCTTACCCGTTTACGTGCACAGTTTCCTAATTCAAGTGTTGCGAGCTTAGCTCAACAACGGCTTGAGCGTATGGCCAGGGAAGGTCATTAAAATCTAAGGTAGCTCTGTTTATCCTGATATGTCGCTCATGTATAACTACATACACATCGCTCATTCCGAAATTTTTGCCTAATCTCAGAATAAATCAGAGCTACCTAAACATTTATGAGCGCTACCATCACGCCTTTGGGTACACGTCCGCAAGCTGAAAAGCTTCGTGTTACCGAAATATTCGCATCAATTCAGGGTGAATCGATCAGTGTTGGCATGCCAACTGTTTTTGTGCGTTTAACGGGTTGCCCGCTGCGTTGCCAGTATTGTGATACTGCCTATGCGTTTAGTGGTGGTGACTGGATGCAGCTTGATGAAATTTCTTCAAAAGTTAAGGCTTTTAATCTCAAATATGTAACGGTAACGGGTGGAGAGCCGCTTGCACAAAAATCTTGTTTGAATTTGTTAAGTGCGCTGTGCGATCAAGACTACAAAGTATCACTTGAAACCAGTGGCGCATTAGATATTAGCGAAGTAGATCCTCGTGTAATTAAGGTGATGGATATAAAAACGCCCGCATCACAAGAGGCGAGTAAAAATCGTTGGGAAAATATCAGTTATCTGCGTGAACAAGACCAAGTTAAGTTTGTAATCTGTAATCAATCTGATTATGTCTGGGCAAAAAATATTGTAGTGGAGCATCAATTAAGAGATCGCTGCGAGGTTCTGTTTTCACCTATGATGGAAGTGGAAGAAAGTAATGTTGATCCATTAGAGGCTAAACAACTTGCAGAATGGATTGTGCAAGATCAACTCGATGTACGTTTTCAGTTGCAACTGCATAAAATACTTTGGGGAAATGTTCCTGGAAAATAATTACTACATGCATAATTTAGATTTTAACCGTAATAGTGTTGCAGGAAAATAATTACCACATGTAAATATATGGTTTATGAAGTAACGGTGTTCCTGGAAAATAATAGCTCCATGCATATTTTTGGTCTAAACCGTAATCAGTGTGCCTGGTAAATGAAACAACCAAATATATAAAAAACTTGCACTTAAAATTCTCAGAACTTGGCCATTCATAAACAAGTAATCGTACTCCTTTCTGGAGGACTAGATTCCGCAACTACACTAGCTATTGCTCAATCAAAAGGTTTTGATTGCTATGCTTTAAGTTTTTCTTATGGCCAACGTCATAACGCAGAGCTGAATGCAGCAACTAAAATCGCAAGTTTAGCTAATGTTATCGAACATAAAATATTTGATATTGATCTTGCTACTTTTAAAGGTTCAGCTTTAACGGATGATGAAATTTGTGTTCCGCAAGCTGATTCAGCGACTGCATCAGAGGGTATTCCAGTAACCTATGTCCCAGCTCGAAATACCGTATTTCTATCTATTGCATTAGCTTGGGCTGAAGTGCTACAGATCGAAGACATTTTCATTGGTGTAAATGCAGTCGATTATTCTGGTTATCCAGATTGTAGGCCAGAATTTATACAGGCATATGAAATCATGGCGAATTTAGCGACCAAGGCCGGAGTTGAAGGTAATGCGCTTAAAATTCAGACACCTTTGATCTCATTAAGCAAAGCCGAGATCATTACGTTAGGCAGTGAGCTTGATGTGGATTATTCTAATACTGTTTCTTGTTACTTGGCAGATGAGCAGGGTAAAGCTTGTGGTAGTTGTGATTCTTGTCATTTTCGCAAGCAAGGATTCAAAGACGCTGGAATTGTTGATCCGACTCAATATAAATGATGCAAACTAACCAGAAGTGGATAGGTGTATGCATGGAGCTTTATTAAGAATTACGGTAGGATATCGCGCTTCGCGTGGGCCGTTAGCTCAGCTGGTAGAGCA
>CAYXVH010000239.1:0-7227 GCA_964468615.1 uncultured Thiotrichales bacterium
TGCCTCTCCGGAAAAGATGGCTGTAGATTTAGTTTTTATTAGACCTTTAGGGCTTGTTGGTACCGCTGCAGGCTCTGTTGTATATGTAGCATCTTTACCGTTCACGTTATTAGGCGGCAATGCTGGAGAGGCCGGTAAAAAGTTAGTGGTTGAACCAGCTGCTTATACATTTGCAAGACCACTAGGTAGTAATTCTCGATGCAAGTAATCATTCTACAAGGCGACACATATTAAAAACAATTCACTAACTTACTGGCAAAACAACACCTAGCATTAGTGTACATAGATTTCAAACCTAGATGTATAAAACCTGGGGGTAGTTTTTGTTACGTATTAAAAATGTCTGCTTTCGGCCAATAGCGGACATTAACGTCGCAAATCATCGGCAGTCGAAAGATGTAAAGCGAGGCACGTGCGGCGCAGCTTTTGACTGTCCGAGTGCATTTGCCTTGTTATACATTTTAGTGCGTATGCGCATCTTCTTTCTTTGGCGTTAAATCTGGAAACTTATGCGTTGCAAATACCGCATGACAACTAACACACGACTCATTCATTTCGGAAAAATAAAAATTTATTAGCTCTGGTTTTTTATTTTTTGCGGCATGTTTAAGCATACCTGCCAGATAATGGAATTTCTGGTCTTTTTCTATAAATGCATGTGGTAATACAGAATGCAATTCCTTTGCTTGGCTTTCTGTGAGGCTTTGTTTCAATATATAGCTACTTTCCATTTTACCAGCGGTAGTTTCAATTTCGCTCCAATTTCCGGAAATGTATGCAGGAATGATAGACATCATTCCGTTCTGCAATGCTTGCATTTCTTGAGAAAGTAATTTGCGTAAATCATGGGAAAGTGCTTCTACTCCGGAAGCATTTGCGTGTTCTTTGTGTTCATGCTTATCTTCTCCATAACTCATTGTTGGCAATAGGACAGCCAAGATTGCAATGTGAATAAAAAATTTCATATATTTTTCTATTTTAGATTGATGCATAACATCTTAATACATTGCAATTTTGAATAGATTTCTCATCTATCTGGTTAACATATGCATGTCCGCTTTGGGTCGTAAGCAGACATTAAACTATGTCGTTTTGAGTTTTCCAATCTAACATTCCCCCGAATGGTTTAATTTATGTCCGCTTTCGGCCAATAGCGGTCATTTGCTACAAGCTTAAAATCTTCTCAAATTCAGGCTTCAATATAGCTGCACTACCAATATTATCTAACCCAACTTTTGCAAATTTTTTTGCAGTTTCTATCTGTCCCAGATGCTTGTAGATTCTAGCCATTGTCAATGCCCCTCGTTGTACACTTTTCTCTCTAAAATTATTGGAGTATTTGTCTTTTTTAATTTTCTCGATTGGGAACATCGTAATGAAGTCATCAATTGATTTAAACTCCTGAAAATTATTTTCGCCGTATTTAAAATATGTCTCGACTAGATGATGGGCATTTTTAGAAGGATTACAGAAAATTCCTTTATATTTCCACCAATAATCATACTTATTTTTAGGGGCAAGGCGCATTGAGAATTCACAATCTGGCACTTTAATTTTCTTTACATCAGGTAATTCAGTCGACCAACTAACGGGGAGGAATGATAAGTGAAGACCCAAATTAACAGCATAGCTTCCACCATATTTGCTTACTTGTATGTTAATAATATTAATGATGTCGTTATTAATGCGTTTAAAATTATGGCCGCTTCCTTTAAATCCAATCTCACGCAAACGCGGTGCAAATTCTTCTTTCAATACAAGTAAAAAATCATCTTTGCTGCTCATTTGATAGAATTAAATGTCCGCTTTGGGTCGTTAGCGGACATTTTAATAATCCATTAATTTATAAAAATAGCTAAACATTATCCAAAATTTTTCTTAATTCTGGTTTGGTATATTTCTCAACAGGGTCTATATCAGGGCTGATGGTAAATTCACCTGAATCGAATACTAGATATACAGAGTATGCAGGTTCTGGAAAATCTGAGTCAGGTTTTACTACATCATCAAGCCATATTGTCTCAAGCTTATTCATTACTAAATCTGCATCTTCAAACGATAACTCAGAATTTAAAAAAAGCTTTGCTACTTGCAAGGAAATATCGTTATAAAAATCATACAAATCAAAATTAGGTGGTAAATAATCTAAAATTATTTTTCGACCTTCATCGCTCGTTTGCAAACTTTTAATAACCTGTCTAACGCTATCCATCCACCAAGTTTAGTTCTAGTAAGACCTGTGCCGCAAATGTCTGCTTTCGGCCAATAGCGGACATTTTGAAATTGAAAAAATTTTTAAAAATTATCTCGGACTGGGTCCCTATTATTTATTTTAGCAAAAGCATTTTTTGCCCCTACCCCCTACCTTTCCCCCAGCTAAATAAGAATCCTTATAAGTTATTGATTAATCAATTTGGTAGTTGAGATTTGGATGGAGGAGCAAGTTCAGTACTACCAAAATAAATAAAACAGATTTCAGTAAATGTATTAAGAACCAATGAAGGACTAAATGTGGACCTAACTTTCTTTGAATTAAACAACAACCAACAGAAATTTGCTCCTCGGCAACTGCTCCTGCGTTGCACTACCTTCTGCTTCCATGCAGTCGTGCAATTTCTGCACTTCCGCCATCCATGGCGGTCGAAACAACCTAAGCTTGTAAAATCCCCTTCTCACCCTCCGTCCTTCCAATAATCACCGCGCCACATGAATCACTAAACACATTCACAGCGGTTCTACACATATCCAACACTCTATCCACGGCTAAAATTAAACCTATACCTTCTGCTGGCAAACCAATCGCTGCCAAAATTATGGCAATGGCTACTAAACTTGCAGATGGAATGCCTGCTACACCTATGGATGTCATTAACGCTAACACTACAATGGAAACTTGTGTGCCAAACGTTAAATCTAACCCATAGGCTTGCGCAATAAAGATTGCCGCCACACATTCATACAATGCAGTGCCATCCATATTCACCGTTGCACCGAGTGGCAATACAAAACTCGTAACACGATTGGACACTCCTGCACGATCTTCTACACAATCAATCGTTACCGGTAACGTTGCGGAAGATGATGCAGTTGAGAATGCGGTAAGCAATGCCGGCGCCATAGCCTGGTAATGTTTAATGGGGCTGACGCCACCAATAAACTTTAATAACAACGGCATGACGATAACAATGTGAATGAGTAACGCGATAATGACCGTAAAGAAAAACGTGAGTAAGGGCCTAAAGGCATCAAAGCCTGAAATGACCACCACTTTGGCAACCAGTGCAAACACACCAATGGGTGCAAACTTCATCACTAAATCGGTAATCAACATCATTACATCAAACACACCTTGCCAGAAGGTGCGCAACATATTGCCGGTGTCTGATTTTAACTTTGTCATGAAAAAACCAAACAATAGACTAAAAAAGATTAAGCCCAACATTTGGCCTTCTGATGCGGCTTTAACAATATTGGTAGGAATCATGCGCAAGAAAATACCCACGACATCCCCAGCAGATTTTCCTTCGACTTTTTCCATCACCATGCTGGTGTCCTCACTTAGGCCCAACATATCTTTGGCTGGCACGCCGTCTACAATGCCAGGCTGCACGATATTCACTACGGTGATGCCGATTAAAATTGCGACGGTGCTGGTGACGACGTAATACAAAAGCGTTTTACTGCCTAAACGCCCAAACGCATCTCCCGAACCTAAATTGCTCACGCCCATAATGATGGACGACACAATCAACGGTACGATGATCATCTTTAATGCATTGAGAAAAAGTTTTCCTACAAAGTCGAAAACCGAAACGAGAGAGACGCCTAGCAAGCTGGTCTCAGGACTGACCAACCAACCAACGAACACTGCAAGCAGCAGTGCGATAAGAATTTGCCAATGAAGCTTAAGCTGCATGGGCGGATACTATACTAGAGATTTAGGTTATTTAATAACAAATACAAATATTTGAGAATAATATTTGCATAGCGTCGAACAGAAAATTGCTCCATGCATTTTCTGCACTTCCTACTTCCATGTAGGTCGAAGAACGTATTTGTTTATAAAGGATGTGTATTTAGATCAGTTATTGATCTTGTTCACTGCTCTGGTGAAGAAACTTGGTCTTCAAAGATAATGACTTCACCACCTGCTTGAATGTCATCGATGACTGCAGAGAATTCTCTACGACCATAATTCACACGCTGAGAAAGCTGTTGATAGGTAGCATCATCTAGCTCTTCTGAACCTGGTGTTACTTTATTTAATTCTATCAGAGCAAAACTGCCATCGGCTTGCGCCAAACCATCTACAACACGATCACTTTCTGCTGGTTTTGGCATAGCAAACGCATGCTGACTTAAGCCCTGAGGTACTCGATTATCATCACGGCGAATTGCACCATGCGAAATAAGCTCTAAAGAATTTTCAGATGCAACGGACTCCATACTCGCCCCATTTTCCATCTTCACAAACAGGTTTCTGCCTTTTTCGGAAGTGGCTTCTGCCGCTTTACGTACGGTGACTAAACTTTTGATTTCATCTTTAACCGCGCTTACGGGTTTTTGCTCAGATGGCTTATGCTCAACTAAACGCATAGCAATCACATGTCCATCGGCAACTTCGATTAATTCGCTATTCAGTTTTTCAGTGAGCACATCTTCTGAAAACGCTAAGGTTTTCACTTTAGGGTAAGCAAAAATACCATCATTGCTGGCTACCGTTAATAAGCCGGTTTGTTTAATTTCTAATTCAAAGCTTTCCGATACTTCTAGCAAGTCATCCGGTTGTTCCACAACAAGATTAGCTATTTCCTCGGCTACTTCGATAAAACGCTCTTGTGCTACTTGGCTTTTACGCTCATTGATGATTTGTTCGCGTACGTCTTCGAAAGGTTTTTGTTCTGACGCCTGAATTTCATCTAACTGTACGATTTGTACACCTTGTTCAGTGCGAATCGGTTTGCTGTATGCACCGATATCCAGCTTGAATAATGCGTCTTCCAGTGCTTTGCTGGTGAAGTCTCCCGGTGCGATGAATCCCATTTCTCCACCTTTTTGTGCAGAGAGCGTGTCTTCAGAATTCTTCTCAGCAAGTTCTGCAAAAGAAGCTTCGCCGTCTAATTGTGTAATCATGCCTTCGGCTTTTTCTATTGCCTCATCCCATTCCATGGCATCTGCACCCAGCTCACTCGGCACTTTAAACATGATGTGTCTAGCTTTGCGCAATTCCGCCGTTTGATAACGCTCACTTTGCGAATCATAAATCGCTTGCGCATCTTCATCGCTCACACTAATACTATCGGCTAAATCTTCTTCTTTTAGTTCGACATAGGCGAGTTTGACTTGCTCAGGCGTTTTATAGAATTGCTTGTTGTCATTGTAGTAGGCATCAATTTCAGCATCGCTAACCGTAATGGTTTCAGGTTTTACCGTAACCACAGCATATTTAAAGTCACGCATTTGTTCTGAGATTTTTTGAAAACGTTGTAGTTCCGCTTTTGGAATAAACGAGGATGCCGCTAAGGAGTTTTCAAATTGGCGTAATTTATCTTGTTCTCTTAGTTCGTTTTCCCATTGCGCTTTGTTGTAACGCTGCGACTCTAGTAAACGTTGATACAGCACTGGATCAAATTTGCCGTCTTTTTGAAATTGTGGAATCTGTTGGATTCTTTTTATTAGACTCGCATCACTAATACGAAAGCCTGCTTCACCTACTTCTTGACGTAATAACTCGGTACGCACCATGTCTTGAATGACTTGCTTACGCACCATGCTTTCATCTGGATATTGTTGTTGGTAGTTTGCACCCAGTACTGACTGCAACATTTGCTTGCGTTGCTGAACCTGTTGATTAAACGCGGGTTGAGTAATGTCATTACCGTTGATGGTAGCAACCGGTGGTGCAGCACCGCCGCCAAAATATTCTTGTATGCCCCACATGGCAAAGGATAAAACCAGCAAGCCGATGATGATGTACGCCACCCAACTGCTGGCACTGTCACGAATATCTTGTAGCATGATGAATTACTTTGTATGGCAATGAGCTGTGCTAATAATTGCTTGAGAATCAGCCCATGTGGATTCTAAATTATTTTGAAACCTAATTTCTTTTCTAAATTTACGTACGTCTTTGTTCCTACGTCTTTGTTAGCAAACCAGTGCTTGTTCAGCACTGGTTACTCTACTTTCTACACAGCCGGGTTTTTAGGTCAGGTCGCTATTTATTTTTTGGGAATAAATGGCGGAGTGGACGGGATTCGAACCCGCGACCCCCGGCGTGACAGGCCGGTATTCTAACCAGCTGAACTACCACTCCGTCATAACTTTGGTGGGTGCTGAGGGATTCGAACCCCCGACATCCGCCTTGTAAGGGCGACGCTCTACCAGCTGAGCTAAGCACCCCAAAAGGCGCGCTAGTTTACGGCATCCTTCAAGCCTTTGCCAGCCTTGAAGCTAGGAACATTTGAGGCTTTGATTTGGATGGCTTCACCTGTGCGTGGATTACGTCCCTGGCGAGCCGCTCGTGCTTTTACCTGGAAGGTTCCAAAGCCGACTAATGAAACCGTGTCACCACTCTTTAGAGTCGATGTAATGGAATCAATAACGGCGTCTAATGCTCTGGCGCCATCTGCTTTAGAAAGACTTGCCGCATTTGCTACGGCTTCTGCTAGTTCCGATTTATTCATTGAGCCAAGCTCCCCTATATAGGTTGATACAACCGGTTAAGGTTGTACGTTGTATTAAGAATAAAAAAATAATTGCTCACTAATCTCAGTAGTACTACACGAGATGGATTGAAAGGACATTGTTGGTCGCAGTTTTTTGATGATCGCGTAGTGAATAGATCATTGAACGCGTGTGTTATACCAAGCGCTTCCAAAGCAAGTCAACAAGGGATAGCCCTTTATTTTCAACAAATATTGTAATTAATGTGCCTGTACAGGCTTATTTTTTGCTGTCGTCTTCTTACCTTTTGACCGTAAAGTACCTACGGTATCTGCATCATCAAGTGGCTCTGGCATATTTACCAGTGCTACTTGAAGTACTTCATCAATCCATTGAACTGGAATGATTTCAAGCTTTTGTTTGATATTGTTAGGAATCTCAGTTAGATCTTTTTCATTTTCTTTTGGAATCATCACGGTTTTGATTTCACCACGATGAGCGGCCAAAAGTTTCTCTTTTAAGCCTCCAATTGGCAGTATTTCGCCACGCAAAGTTATTTCA
>CAYXVH010000240.1:0-3080 GCA_964468615.1 uncultured Thiotrichales bacterium
ATCATTGAAGCGACTATTTCTGATTTTTAGCACACCTTTGCGGGTATATAAGAAGCCAGTACGCGCATTTCGGGTAGGAATCACACAATCGAACATATCTACACCCCTACTAACGGCTTCAACAATATCGGCGGGTTTACCAACCCCCATTAAATACCGGGGTTTATCTATTGGCAAAAACGGCAAAGTGATATCCAGCATCGCTTCACGCTCTTGAGCTTGTTCCCCTACCGCAAGCCCTCCAACCGCATAGCCATCGAAGTCGATTTTCAGCAATTCGTCTACGGACTGTTCACGCAAATCAGCGTGCATTCCACCTTGCACAATTCCAAATAATGCACCTTGATGTGAGCCATGTGCTTCTTTACATCGCTTGGCCCAACGCATTGATAACTGCATTGAAGATTTTGCTTGTTCATGTGTGGCCGGGTGCGCAGTACATTCATCCAGCACCATGATGACATCCGAATTTAGTGTTTGCTGAATTTGGATTGCTGATTCTGGACTTAGGAAAACTTTGGCGCCATCAACGGGCGACTGAAAAGATACTCCCTCTTCTGTCATTTTACGCATTGCAGCCAAACTAAAGACTTGGAAACCACCCGAGTCTGTCAAAATTGGTCCCTGCCAATGCATAAAATCATGTAAGCCATGGAACTGCTCAATCACTTCCATACCTGGACGCAGCATAAGATGAAATGTGTTGCCCAAAATCATCTGCGCGCCAAGACCTTGCAGCTCTTCCGACGTCATAGCTTTAACCGTTCCATAGGTGCCCACAGGCATAAATGCTGGCGTGTCCACATCGCCACGCTCAAAACACAACTGCCCAAGACGCGCATTGCCATCTATTGTAGATACTTTAAAATTCATCGTTAACTTGCATTCTTTATTTACTGGCAAGGGCTTTCTATAAACATTGCATCACCATAACTATAAAAACGGTATTTCTCTGTAACCGCATGTTGATATGCGGACATAACCGTTTCGTATCCTGCAAATGCACTTACTAACATCAGTAATGTAGATTTAGGTAGGTGGAAATTCGTGACCAACGCATCGATTACTTTAAATTTATACCCTGGAAAAATAAACAAACTAGTATCCATTTCATAAGGCTCCAGTTTCCCGCCCTGCGCAGCAGACTCTAACGCTCTTGCTACGGTTGTACCTACGGCAACAACTCGGCCACCGCGGTTTTTGCAATCTTTTATTTGCTCACAAACTTGTTCAGACACGATTACCTTTTCCGCATGAATTTTATGCTCTTTTATATTATCTTCACGAACAGGCTGAAAAGTCCCCGCTCCCACATGCAAGGTAATACTCACTGATTGCACACCCTTTTGTTGCAGCGCTGCTAATATTTGTTTATCAAAATGCAACCCAGCGGTAGGGGCTGCAACCGCACCTTTATGTTTTGCGTACACTGTTTGATAACGATCATCATCGTTTTTCTCTGGCGGGCGCTGAATATACGGTGGCAATGGCATTTGCCCATGAGTTTCTAATAAACGTGCAACATCTGCTTCTTGCTTAAACTCTAGTACAAAAAAATCATTTTGCCGTCCCTGCACAATCGCTTTTACATTTTCAGCAAAAATTATTTCAACACCAGACTTTGGGCTTTTACTCGCTTTGAGTTGCGCTAACACAGTATGAGGATCAACGAATCTTTCTAATAAGAACTCCACTTTCCCACCTGATGATTTGTGACCAAACATGCGTGCAGGTATAACTTGCGTATCATTCAAAACTAAAAGATCTTCTGGCTGCAGCAATTGCAATAAATCAATGAATTTCAAATCATTAAAAGATGTTGCATGAGTCTTAAACTGTAATAGACGACTTGCTGTACGTTCCTGCAATGGAGCCTGCGCTATCAGCTCCTCAGGAAGATGATAATCAAATTGTTCTAGATTCATGCTTTGGGCTCGTTCCCTGAATTCAAAATATTTCTTTTTTTATTGTTATGGCAATATCTTGCTAGCTTAGCAATTTGCGCTACACTAGACACCGATTGGGCACAGACTTGCCGGGGTGGCGGAACTGGTAGACGCGCCGGATTCAAAATCCGGTTATGGAAACATAGTGAGAGTTCGATTCTCTCCCTCGGCACCATGTTTATTTAACGGTACATCAAACATAAAATGACTGCTTTCGGCCAAAAGCAGTCATTCATATACTATATAAGTTTAAATATTTAATTAATCATATCTATTCTGCTCGATAACTCATAAAGAAGTTGTATATCTATTTTATTATCTAATTGAAAGAAGCGAGCCACGTCTTTACTTGGTAGTACTTGCTTAAATTTCTCTTTATATTCTTTTTTAATAGTCCACTTTCTTATTTCGATATCAAAAGTTTTATCTAGGAATTGATCCGCTATTTCATCTGTTATGCTCTGATTCGTATTTTTTACTTGAAAGTCTTGAACAAGATGAAACATTTCTTTGTGAATCTTAGCTAACTCTTTTGAGTATTCGTCATATAAAGACCAAAACTCCTTAGCCTCTGATTTTTCTAATTGCAAAAGTTTTGCAACTTCTACTCTTTTTTTATTTTCGTCAACAAAGGTTTGTGAATCATCAATTTCCTCGGCATAACTATTAACGCTACATAACAATATACCAGCGCATAACATGTTCAATATTAGGTTCTTCATCTTTCTCCCTCTTGCATTGGATTCTGTTTGCTCATAGCGTGTTCTTGTAGATTTTCCCTTCCTTCATTTGCGAGAATAAATTTCGTCTGAAACAAATATTTTTATGCTCAATAAAAGTGCTTTCGCCATCGTTTGACGGACTATAAGTTTTACTGAAAGCCGTCATCATTCGCCGATCCTCGGGCTTAACGGTACACCTTGTTCTTTGTCACCATCTGGCGCAGAGCGAAAATGCACAATATCAATCGGTATAGCCTCTATTTCAACAATCACGGTCTCACCGACCCTTTTCTCCAGTTCATCCCGCAACAGGTCCAATCGCGCCGGAATACCTTCTATCTTGTCGCGCGGCACCGTACCCTCGGCACCAGATTTATATAGCGATATATTAATTATTTCAATTTCTGCTTTC
>CAYXVH010000241.1:0-12548 GCA_964468615.1 uncultured Thiotrichales bacterium
GGTTACCATGATTGCGCCGGTTGCGATGGAAGAAGGTTTACGCTTTGCGATACGTGAAGGTGGACGTACCGTAGGTGCAGGTGTGGTCGCGAAAATCATTGAATAGGCTGGTTATTGAGAAATAATTATTAGAAAAACCGCTAACTTATAGCGTTTATTAAAAATAAAAGAGTAAAGAACATGGCAGCAGGACAAACTATACGAATACGCTTGAAAGCGTTTGATCACAGACTGATTGATCGCTCTGCGACAGAGATCGTTGAAACGGCTAAGCGTACTGGTGCAAGGGTAAAAGGGCCAATCCCATTACCGACAAAAAAGGAACGCTTTACGATTCTGATTTCTCCGCACGTGGATAAAAATGCTCGTGATCAGTACGAAATTCGTACACATAAACGCATTATGGACATTGTTGAGCCTACGGATAAAACCGTAGACGCATTAATGAAGCTGGATTTAGCGGCCGGTGTGGACGTTCAAATTAAGCTTAATTAAGCAGACATTTGGTGCTATACAGAATAGACGGTAATAACACCAAAAATAGCACGAAAATATTCAGAAAATATAGCTTATTGAGTAGAGAAAATGGTTTTCTAACACGCTGATTTTTGTGATAATAGACGGCTTACTACGGCCCGGCTATGAGGTAACTCATGCCGGGCCTTGGTTGTCCAGGAATAGGGAAATAATAAACAACCGTGTTTCTTGAATATGTGTTCAGAGCATATGTTCAGCTTCATAAGTTTGGGTCTAAATTAGTAGGCCAGACAAATTAGGCAAGATTAACAGGCAAGTAATACAAAATTATGTCATTAGGTTTAATAGGTAAAAAAGTAGGTATGACGCGCATCTTTACAGAAGCGGGTGTTTCAGTGCCTGTGACCGTTGTGCATGCGCCTGCAAATCGGATTACGCAAGTGCGTACACCAGAAGCAGATGGTTATCATGCTGTGCAAGTAACCTATGGAGACAAAAAGCCTTCAAGAATAAATAAACCAATTTCTGGCCAGTATACAAAAACAGGTGTTAAAGCGGGACGAGGCTTAAGAGAATTTAGATTAGAGAATGAAGTTCCTGATTCTTTAAAAGTAGGAACTGAATTAAGTGCGGCATTATTTTCGGTAGGGCAAAAAGTATCTGTAGCTGGTACCAGTAAAGGTAAAGGTTTTGCGGGTCCAGTTAAACGCCATAATTTCGCTATGCAAGATGCAACGCATGGTAATTCCATCTCCCACAGAGCGCACGGCTCTACAGGTCAGTGTCAAGATCCAGGTCGTGTATTTAAAGGCAAAAAAATGGCCGGCCACATGGGTAGCGAACGTGTGACCACAAAAAATTTAGAAGTCGTTCAGATTGATACCGAAAAAGATTTGTTATTAATTAAAGGCGCAGTTCCAGGCGCGCCAGGTGGCGACGTAATTGTTAAGCCTGTGATAGCTAGTGAAATAAATCTTCCTTCAGATGAAGAGCCAGTTAATGAACAAGAAGAAGCGGCACAAGATGCGGCAGAAAATACAGAGTCTTAAGAAATCATCATGAAACTATCTCTTGCTAATTCTAAAACTACTGTGGATGTGTCTGATGACATATTTGCACGTGAGTACAACGAAGATTTAGTGCACCAAGCAGTTACAGCATATCTTGCTGGTGGACGCCAAGGATCTAAAGCAAACAAAAGTCGCAGCGATGTAAGAGGTGGTGGAGCAAAGCCATGGCGACAAAAAGGTACAGGTCGTGCTCGTGCAGGTACATCAAGCAGCCCTATTTGGCGATCTGGTGGCGTGACTTTTGCGGCTAGACCGAGAAATTACAAACAAAAGCTTAATAAGAAAATGGTACGTGCGGCCTATGCATCTATATTTTCTCAATTAGTGCGTCTAGAACGCTTGTATATTGTAGAGACGTTCGCGGTTACAGAGCCAAAGACAAAGTTAGCGTTAGAGCAGTTGAGTAATCTTTCTGTTACTTCTGCATTAATTATTACTGAAGAAGCAGACGAGAATTTGTATTTATCAGTTCGCAACTTGCCGTTTGTAGATGTAACTGAAATTGGTGGTTTAGATCCAGTTAGCTTGGTCAGGTATGAGCATGTAATTGTTACCAAAGATGCTCTAGGTGCTATTGAGGAGTGGTTGCAATGAATCAAGAACGTCTATTGACCGTTTTGCTTGGTCCACACATCTCAGAAAAAACTGCTATAGGTGCGGATAAAAATAATCAGCATGTTTTTAAAGTGATTCGTGGCGCAAAAAAACAAGAAATTAAAAAAGCAGTAGAAAAGTTATTCGATGTGAAAGTTGCTGCAGTGAATACCATAAATATGAATGGCAAGAAGAAACGTTTCGGTCAACGTGCAGGCAAGCGTTCGGATTGGAAAAAAGCAATTGTGACGCTTGAAGCTGGCCACGATATTGATTTTGGTGGATTTGAGTAAATAAAGAACTAACGTTATGGCATTACAGAAAGCAAAACCAACTTCACCGGGACGCAGATTTGTAGTTAAGGTAACTACACCTGGTCTATATCAAGGCGGTCCTTATAAGCCTCTATTGGATGAGAAGCGCAGGACTGGTGGTAGAAATAATAATGGCCGAATTACTACAAGGCATCGTGGTGGCGGGCATAAGCAGCGTTATCGCATTGTTGATTTCAAACGTAATAAAGATGAAATCTCCGCGAAAGTTGAAAGATTAGAGTATGACCCAAATCGAAGTGCGCATATTGCATTATTGAAATATGCGGACGGTGAGCGTCGCTACATCATTGCGCCTAAGGGTCTAGAGGTAGATGGTGAAGTAGTTTCGGGTATACAAGTGCCAATTAAAGTTGGAAACACATCTCCAATGCGCAACATACCTGTAGGTACAATTATTCATAATATCGAGATGAAACCTGGTAAAGGTGCACAAATAGCTAGAAGTGCTGGTGCTGCCATTCAAATTGTTGCACGTGAAGGTAACTACGTAACCTTACGTTTACGTTCAGGTGAAATGCGCAAAGTATTATCAGAGTGTCGCGCGACTATCGGTGAAGTGGGTAACGCAGAACATAATTTGCGTAAGTTAGGTAAAGCCGGTGCTAAGCGCTGGCGTGGAGTACGACCAACCGTACGTGGCGTTGCGATGAACCCAGTTGATCATCCGCACGGTGGTGGTGAAGGAAAATCTTCAGGTGGAAGGCATCCTGTTTCACCTTGGGCAATGCCAACAAAAGGTTATAAGACGAGAAAGAATCATCGGACAGATCGTTTAATAGTGCGTCGCCGAAATAAAAAGTAAATCATAAGAATTAAATAAGTATTTAAGAGATTAAAAAATGCCAAGATCGTTACGTAAAGGACCTTATATAGATCATCACTTGATGAAGAAGGTTGAAGTTGCTGCAGCCAATAATGATCGCAAACCAATTAAAACTTGGTCGCGTCGCTCTTTAGTTGTGCCCGATATGGTGGGTTTAACAATTGGTGTGCATAACGGTCGAGTACATATACCAGTACTCGTCAGTGAAAACATGGTGGGTCATAAGTTAGGTGAGTTTGCGCAAACGCGAACTTTTAAAGGTCATTCTGGAGATCGTAAGTCGTAAACGTTATGGAAGTTTTAGCAAAGTTAACCTTTATAAGAATTGCACCTCAAAAGGCTCGCCTTGTGGCGGATCAAATTCGTGGTCAAAAAGTAGATCGCGCATTAGAAATTTTAAAGTTTAGCAAAAAGAAAGGCGCTGTTTTAATTAAGAAAGTGCTTGAGTCTGCAATAGCGAATGCCGAGCATAATGAAGGTGCAGATATTGATGAGCTCAAGATTTCAAAAATATGTGTAGATGATGGTCCAACGCATAAGCGTTTTAGAGCACGAGCGAAAGGCAGAGCAGCAAAAATCTTGAAGCGTACTAGTCATATCACTGTTGAAGTTAGCGACAGTTAAATTATTAAATAACGAGAAGTTTTATGTGCAAAACCACTACATTGTTAACTCTAAACCAAGGTAAGTGCTAGATCATGGGTCAGAAAGTACATCCAACTGGAATGCGTTTAGGAATATCCACCGAATGGACATCAAGGTGGTATGCAGAAGGCAGAGATTATGCCGAGTTTTTGCAAAGTGATTTAGAAATACGTGCATATTTAAAAAAGAAATTATCACAGGCATCGGTAAGTAGAATTCAGATTGATCGCCCAGCAAAAGCAGCATTTATAACAATTCATACTGCGCGTCCTGGAATTGTTATTGGCAAGAAAGGCGAAGATATAGAAGCGCTTCGTAAAGAAGTAGCACGCAGAACTGGACTTAGTATTAATAATGTAAAGATTAATATTGAAGAAATACGTAAGCCAGAAATTGATTCGCAACTTGTTGCAGAAAGTATTGCGCAACAATTAGAGCGTCGCATTATGTTTAGACGTGCGATGAAGCGAGCTGTTAGTAATGCAATGCGCTTAGGTGCATTAGGTGTAAAGGTGAATGTTGGTGGTCGTTTAAATGGAGCGGAAATTGCACGTAGTGAATGGTATCGAGAAGGTCGTGTGCCTTTACATACATTGCGAGCCAATATCGATTATGGGTTTGCAGAAGCTTTAACCACCTATGGGATTATCGGAATTAAAACCTGGATATATAAGGGTGATGTGTTTGATTTGAATGCTAAAGAAAGTGAAGACGCAGCTGATAAGCCCAAAGCTGCTGCAAAAAAACCAAAACAAAAAACAAATTAATATTAGTAATTAAGAGTCATGCTACAACCTAAACGCACAAAATTTCGCAAACAATTTAAAGGTCGCAATCGTGGTCTTGCGTTGAATGGTAATAAGGTTAGTTTTGGAGAGTTTGGTTTAAAGGCTGCAGCACGTGGCCGTATTACGGCACGACAAATTGAAGCCGCACGCCGTGCTATGACGCGCCATGTAAAACGTGGCGGAAAGATTTGGATTCGAATATTTCCTGATGTACCGATAACTAAAAAGCCATTAGAAGTGAGACAAGGTAAAGGTAAAGGTAACGTTGAATATTGGGTGGCAAAGGTTCAGCCAGGAAAAATGTTATACGAAATGGAAGGTGTGGACGAAGAGATTGCACGAGCAGCATTTAAGCTTGCTGCTGCGAAGTTGCCAATTAAAACTATCTTTGTTTCACGCACAGTGATGTAACTGAGTAACGTAATCATGAAAGTTGAAGAATTAAGAAGTAAATCAATTAAAGAGCTAGACTCTGAATTGCTTGAATTGCGCAAAGAGCAGTTTAACTTACGTATGCAAAAAGGTGTTGGCCAAGCATCTCGCGTACATCAGTTTAAGTTGAACAGAAGAAATATTGCGCGTGTAAAAACGATTATGAATGAGAAGTCAGCTCAAAAATAATTATTAAAATATTTATTAAAGAAACATATATATGCAAATGCTTAATTTAAAAACCTTGTCTTTGAGAGTTTCAAATGTCTGAAGAAAAGAAGATACGTACTCTGCAGGGCAAGGTGATTAGTAACAAGATGGATAAGTCCGTTACGGTCTTGTTGGAGCGCCAAGTAAAGCATTCGTTATATAAGAAATATATTCGACGTTCTACTAAATTGCATGTGCATGATGAAAAAAATGAATGCTCAGTTGGCGACATGATCGCAATTCGTGAATGTCGACCTATATCTAAAACTAAGTCTTGGACTTTGGTTGAGGTTATACAGAGTGGTGCAGAGGGTTAGTTATGATTCAGATGCAAACTACGCTGGAAGCAGCAGACAACAGTGGCGCACGCAAATTGATGTGCATCAAGGTGCTTGGTGGTTCACACAGGCGTTATGCCAAAATTGGCGACGTTATTAAAGTTAGTATTAAAGATGCGATACCACGTGGCAAAGTTAAAAAAGGTGAGGTGTATAACGCAGTTGTTGTGCGCACAGCAAAAGGTGTTAGACGTTCAGACGGTTCTTTGATTCGTTTCGATTCAAATGCTGCTGTTTTGTTGAATGCAAATTTACAACCTATTGGAACTCGAATATTTGGGCCGGTAACACGTGAATTAAGAACTGAAAAGTTCATGAAAATTATTTCATTGGCACCTGAAGTGCTTTGAAAAGAAAATATAAAGATTTTTTAAGACAGATTATTTAAAGCCAGAATTTTTGAGAAGTTAAAAGACATGCACAAAATACATAGAGGTGATGATGTAATCGTTATCGCAGGCAAAGATAAAGGCCGGCGTGGCACGGTGTTGAAAGTGTTAAATGACAAGCGTGTCGTAGTGGAAAGCATCAATATTGCTAAAAAACATACAAAGCCCAATCCAAATGCTGGGGTTTCAGGTGGAATTGTAGAGCGTGAAATGCCGCTCGATATTTCAAATGTAATGGTGTTTAACCCAACCACCAACAAAGGTGATCGAATTGGCTATAAGGTTCTTAAAGACAATCAAAAAGTACGCTTTTTCAAATCGAATGGCGAAGTGGTCGACGTATAGAGATTAAGAATATGGCTCGTTTACAAGAATTTTACAATGAAACTGTTCGTGACGAACTTATGGAAAAGTTTAGTTTCAAGAATGTTATGCAAGTACCTCGCATTGAGAAAATCACACTTAATACAGGTGCGGGTGAAGCAGTGCGCGACAAAAAACTAATTGAAAAAGTTGTTTCAGATATGGAACAGATTGCTGGTCAAAAAGTTGTAGTTACTAAAGCGAAAAAATCAATCGCAGGGTTTAGTATTCGCGATGATTATCCAATTGGTGTAAAGGTTACCTTACGGAAAAAACGTATGTATGAGTTTTTAGACCGTCTAATTAGTATTGCAATCCCTCGTATCCGAGACTTTAGAGGCATGAGTGCAAAAGCGTTTGATGGGCGTGGAAATTACAGTCTTGGTATTACTGAGCAGATTATTTTTCCAGAAATTGACTATGACAAAATTGATGCGCTTCGTGGAATGGATATTGCCATTACAACCAGTGCAAGAACAGATGAAGAAGCAAAGGCATTATTAGAAGCCTTTAGTTTTCCGTTTAGAAAGTAATTTTATTAGATTTAAAACCGAGATTAATTTATGGCTAAGCTTTCAATGGTGGCACGCGACACGAAACGTGAAAAAGAAGTACGTCGTTGTGCAAAAAAACGTGCTGAGTTAAAGGCGGTTATTAAAAGCCCGACAACTAGTTACGAAGAAAAAGAAGCAGCGGTTTTGCAAATGCAGAAACTACCGAGGAATGCTAGTCCGGTACGCATGCGTAATCGTTGTAGTTTGACTGGTCGCCCAAAAGGCTTCTACCGCAAGTTTGGTCTTGGTCGTAATAAGTTGCGCGAGGCAGCAATGCGTGGCGATGTGCCTGGTCTAGTGAAGGCCAGTTGGTAACAACAATTAGTAATTATTTAAGTACTATATAGTATGCAAAAGATTAAGGAAACATTATGAGTATGAGTGATCCCATTTCCGATATGTTAACGCGTATTCGTAATGGACAAGGTGCTAATAAAGTAACCGTCGATGTACCTTCGTCTAATGTTAAGCAAGCTATAGCAAAAGTACTTAAAGATGAGGGTTTTATAGAAGACTTTTCGGTAAGTAAAGAAGGTGTGAAATCAACTATTGTTGTGACGCTAAAATATTACATGGGCGAGCCAGTAATTTCTAAAGTAAAACGCGTGAGTCGACCAGGTCTTCGTACTTATAAGAGCGTAGACGAACTTCCACGTGTAATCGGTGGAATGGGTATTGCGATTATTTCGACATCTAGTGGTGTGATGAGTGATCGTGCAGCACGAGCAGCCGGTCATGGTGGTGAAGTGCTTTGCACTGTTGAGTAATTGTTGAAATAAAACAAATTAATATTTAAAAATTAAAAACACATATGTCACGAATCGCAAAACAACCAGTTGAAATTCCTTCGGGAGTAGACGTGAAACTTAACGGTCAACACTTGGCAGTTAAAGGTTCTAAGGGTGAGATGTCTATGAACATCCACGATGACGTGTGTGTTGAATGTAGCGATAACGAAATAAATGTTCAGCTTGAGAAGACAAAAAATATAGCTATGGCTGGCACCATGCGATCGCTTATCAATAATTTAGTGATTGGCGTGAGTGCAGGTTTCGAGAAAAAGTTAGAGCTAGTAGGTGTGGGTTATCGAGCACAAGTTAAAGGTAGCACCTTGAATCTAAGTTTAGGTTTTTCGCACCCAGTGAATTACCCAATTCCAGAAGGGGTCAAAGTTGAGACGCCAAGCCAGACGGAAGTTGTAATTACTGGCGCTGATAAACAAAAGGTTGGTCAAGTAGCTGCAGAGATTCGTGCATATAGACCGCCAGAGCCTTACAAAGGTAAAGGTGTTAAATATGTTGATGAACGAATTGTGCGTAAAGAAGCTAAAAAGAAATAAGTAAGAAAAAGTAAATAAGCAGAAATAAAGAAGAGTTAGTTAACACAATGAAGATGAATAAAACAAAATCGCGTCTACGCAGAGCGCTTAGAACTCGCAGTAAAATTGCTGAGTTAAATGTGCATCGCTTAAGTATTCATCGCACTTCAAAGCATATTTATGCTCAAGTGATTGCCCCAACGGGTGATCAAACATTGGTGGCAGCATCATCTGTTGAGCCAGAAATGCGTGGCGCAATTAAATACAGTGGCAATGTAGATGCTGCTAAGGCAGTTGGCGAAAAAATTGCCCAACGTGCAAAAGAAAAAGGTATTGAATCAGTTGCTTTTGATCGGTCAGGGTTTAGATACCACGGACGTGTAAAAGCACTTGCAGATGCAGCGCGTGAAGCTGGTCTTAAATTTTAATTTAAGATTAATTTACATACTAAATAAAAGAGCAACTAGGTCTAAGAGAATATGGCTGCAAACGAACCAGCAAGAATATCAGACGGTCTCGAAGAGAGATTGGTTTCAGTTAACCGCGTAGCCAAGGTGGTTAAAGGTGGTCGTCAATTCGGTTTCACTGCGTTAACGGTTGTTGGCGACGGTAACGGTAAAGTAGGTGTTGGTTACGGCAAAGCACGTGAAGTTCCTCTTGCCATTCAGAAGGCGATGGAAAAAGCACGTAAAGACATGAAGCATGTGCCAATTGTAGACGGAACTTTGCATTACCAAGCGATCGGTATTCATGGTGCTGCGAAGGTGTTTATGAAACCTGCATCAGTAGGTACTGGAATTATTGCTGGTGGCGCTATGCGAGCAGTATTTGAAGTTGTTGGTGTTAAGAATGTTTTGTCTAAATGTATTGGATCTAGAAACCCAATTAATGTTGTTAAAGCAACCATTGAAGCGCTAAATAGTATGCAATCACCAGACTACATTGCTGCTAAGCGCGGCAAGACGATTGAAGACGTATTGTCATAAGTCCAAATAGCTATAGATTTATAAATTATGAGTAAGCAATTAAAAGTAACACTGGTTAAGAGTTTGAGTGGCCGTTTGGCTAATCATAAAGCCTGTGCACGGGGTTTAGGTATTCGTCGTATTCATAATCCTGTAAGTGTTATTGATACACCTGAAAATCGCGGCATGATTAATAAAATTAGCTACATGCTTAAAGTAGAAGAAGTCTAGATACATAGTTAAGTAGCCCCATAGTTAATAATACAAGAAATATAGAATTATGAATTTAAACACTTTAAAACCAGCCGATGGTAGCCGACCAGGTCACAAGCGAGTTGGTCGTGGTATAGGTTCGGGTTCAGGTAAAACATGTGGTCGCGGTCACAAAGGTCAACGTTCACGTACTGGTGGTTATCACAAAGTAGGTTTTGAAGGTGGTCAAATGCCTTTGCAAAGACGACTGCCTAAAATTGGTTTCCGATCACGTAAATCCAGTTTGACTGCTGAAATACGTCTGCATGAACTCGAGTTAGTTAGCGAAGAAGTTGTAGATATAGATGCACTTAAAGATGCAAAGCTAGTACCTGCCGCAACTAAGAAAGTAAAAGTAATTCTATCTGGAAAAATTGAAAAGGCAGTGAAGACTAAGGGTTTAGCTTTCACCGCAGGTGCAAGAAAAGCGGTTGAAGCTGCTGGCGGAGCCGTAGAAGCTTAATGTCTCGAGCAGCTGCCAATGTAGGATCACTTGCTGGTTTAGGGCAAGTTTCTGAATTACGTAAACGTTTGTTATTTGTTTTGTTTGCGATGATTGTGTATCGAGTTGGTACTTTTATTCCTGTACCTGGAATTGATCCCGCTTCTATGGCGAGATTTTTTGATCAACAGAGCAGTACTATTCTTGGTATGTTCAATATGTTTTCAGGCGGCGCTTTGCAAAGATTGAGTCTGTTTGCTTTAGGAATCATGCCGTATATATCAGCTTCCATCATCATGCAGCTAATGAGCGCGGTGATACCATCCTTGAAAGAATTAAAGAAAGAAGGTGAAGCCGGGCGTCGTAAGATCACGCAATACACACGTTATGGAACGGTATTTCTTGCAACATTCCAAGCGATTGGCGTATCAATTGCATTACAAAACCAACAAGTAGCGTTAACACCAGGTATTGGCTTTATTTTTACCGCTACCATTTCATTAGTTACTGGCACAATGTTTTTGATGTGGTTAGGTGAGCAAATTACAGAGCGAGGTATTGGAAACGGTATTTCTATTATCATTTTTGCTGGAATCGTTGCAGGTTTACCTTCTGCGGTCGGCGGTACATTGGATCTTGTTAATCAAGGTGCAATGGGTTCAGGCTTTGCATTGTTCTTATTTTTAGTAGCAATTATGGTAACCGCCTTCGTTATTTTTGTAGAACGAGCACAACGACGTATCACGGTAAACTATGCACGTAGGCAGCAGGGTAGAAAAATGATGGCTGCTCAATCCACGCATTTGCCATTGAAATTGAACATGTCGGGTGTGATCCCGCCTATTTTTGCGTCGAGTATTATTTTGTTCCCGGCTACATTGTTACAGTGGTCTAGTAGCCCAACAGGTAATTTTGCATGGCTGCAAAACATTGCAACTGCGATTTCACCAGGACAGCCTTTGTACGTGATGTTATATGCGCTTGCGATTGTATTCTTCTGTTTCTTTTATACTGCAATCGTATTTGATTCACGGGAAACTGCCGATAATCTGAAACGTTCTGGCGCTTTCATTCCAGGTATACGCCCGGGTGAGCAAACTGCGCGTTATATTGATAAGGTGCTGACGCGTTTAACCGCGGTGGGCGCAATTTATATTACTTTGGTTTGTTTGTTGCCAGAGTTTTTAATTTTAAAATTTGGTGTGCCATTTTATTTTGGTGGTACTTCGTTGTTAATTATTGTTGTTGTAGTGATGGATTTCATGGCACAGGTGCAAGCACATCTTATGTCCCATCAATATGAAGGATTAATGAAGAAAGCAAACCTTAAAGGTTCCGGCCGTTCAGGTGCAGGTCGCTAATAAATAAGGCCCATAAAGTACGTTAGAGAAGACATTATGAAAGTTCGAGCATCCGTTAAAAAAATGTGTCGCAATTGCAAAATAATTAGACGTAATCGTGTAGTTAGGGTGATATGTACTGATCCTCGCCATAAGCAGCGACAAGGTTAAAGAGTAAAGAATATGTATTTAGTTGATTACACTGATAGAATCCGCGCACCACAGCAAATCAAAAAGCTTGGGTTCATTTTAAATCTATCATTCATTCAAGGGCTTATTTAAATGGCACGTATTGCTGGAATTAATGTACCGGTGCATAAGCACACCGTAATTGCATTAACCTCGATTTATGGAATTGGACGCACCTCATCACGTAAAATTTGTGATGCAACTGGTATTGCTCATGACGCTAAGATTAAAGATCTTAGTGAAGATGAAGTAGGTAAGTTACGAACTGAAGTAGCAAAATATCGAGTTGAAGGTGATTTGCGTCGTGAAATTACCGTAAATATAAAAAGATTGATGGACCTAGGTACTTATAGAGGTATTCGCCATCGTCGTGGGTTACCGCTACGTGGGCAACGTACTCAAACCAATGCTAGAACACGTAAAGGCCCCAGAAGACCAATAAAAAGATAAGACCTATAAAACGATAGTAAATTTACGTCACCAAGACTGAAGAAATAACAGATTAAATATGGCTAAAATACCTACAAGAACTCGTAAAAAAGTTAAACGCGTTGTTACTGACGGCGTTGCACACGTGCATGCGTCTTTTAACAACACCATTGTGACCATTACAGATCGTCAAGGTAATGCACTTTCGTGGGCTACTTCAGGTGGATCTGGTTTCCGTGGTTCTCGTAAAAGCACACCTTTTGCTGCACAGGTTGCGGCTGACCGTGCGGGGCAAGCCGCTCTGGAATTCGGTCTTAAAAATTTAGAAGTACGCATTAAAGGCCCAGGCCCAGGTCGTGAATCTGCTGTTCGCGCCTTACATGCAGTAGGTTATAAAATTACTAATATCAACGACATTACGCCCATTCCTCATAATGGTTGTCGTCCACCAAAACGACGTCGTGTTTAGGGGTTAATGTTATGGCACGTTACTTAGGACCAAAATGTAAATTAAGTCGCCGTGAAGGCACCGACCTGTTTTTGAAAGGTCGTGCAAGGCCGCTAGATTCGAAATGTAAATTAGACAAACAGCCAG
>CAYXVH010000242.1:0-4165 GCA_964468615.1 uncultured Thiotrichales bacterium
ACATTGATAATTACATTAACTAAATTCGTACATAGCCTTGAGTCCATATATTCATCAATAAATTTAGGCGGCACGACATAGCTAAGAATATCATTGGGATCGCTGAAGGCAACTACAGTCATCTCTTTAAAAAAACGTTCATCGTAATTTGTGCCGTTGTTTGTACAATAGCTATCAAATTGGTTGTTTACTTCCGGAAGTTTGCGGCCCAATTGTAATAATGGCAATTGGTTAGCGAGCATAAACACGGGTATTTTTTTATTTTGTAATACTTTTGTCGTGGCACGTAGATGTTCATTTGAACTTACTTGAAACTCTTCCTCCATACGTTCAACTATTCGCTGCAATGAGTCAGTGACAATGCGACTTCCCATACTGTGTGTAATAAACACATAATCATCATCCGTCTCTGTTAAATAAGTTGTATCACGTACATCACAATTTTCTTGCGTATGTTCATCCAAGGCTAACCAATCACGACTTAACATCCAACAAAACGATTGTCCTACAGCAAGCTGAATTTTCTCTTGCGATTCGCCCAAATATATAAGTGGGTCTGACACATGGCTGTTCATAAAGCCTTTCATCATGTTGTTGATATTTGCACGACGAAATGTATGTTCGCCAGAGTCATCGTAAGCAATGATCTCTTTTTCTTTTTCAGTAATCGGCGACCAGGTCAATTCATGAAAGAGTAACTCCTGTTTTTCTGTTTTATTTGTGTAACGGTGTACTCGTAGCTTACCAATATCTTGATCAGGGAAAACTGGAGAAGTAATTGTAATTTCTTTAAATCTAGCCTCGGCTACATCAAGGCCCAAGGCAGTTGCGAGATTTTCTGCCAGTTGAGTGGAGTATCCCTGTAAGTGTTTGCCAATGCCGTGCACCATCAGCACTTTGAGGGTTGGTTGCTTGGCACTATTTAAAGTCTTTGATGAGAATTGTTTTTGATGATCTAAATAGGATTGAACTCCTTGAAAAGTACTGCCGCGTATCGAGCATTCACGCTCATCTACTTTCTCTTCATCTTCATCGCTCAAAAACGCCTCGGTTACTCCTCTACTAATGCTCGCGCAGCCAAACAATTGCATAATGATGATTATGGTAATTACATGCCATCGTAGAAGCCACAAATTATATAAACCAGAATAAAAAACTATCATGTATTGGTTACACGATTAATTCAAAAAAGGAATAAACGCAGAAGGTACGGCAGGGATAATGTAAAAACGCAAATTCCAATCCGAACCCACTTCATCATCCGGTCGAATCACTGAGTAATGAACTTCAGCTCCGATACGTACAGGCACTTTGCCAAATTGAAGCGTTTTACTAATACCGGTTCCAACAGGCAGCGTTAAGAAGTTGTCACTATCTTGCTCCCAGTTCATGATGATATTAGGACCGGCACCAATCGATGTGGTGGAATCTAAGCTGTAGTAATAAATTGATTGAATATTGGTTAAATTGACGTCATCGCGATCTTTTTCATCACTAGCGTAATCCCAATATTGTTGAACTAAAGCACCAAATTTCCATTTCTCGCCCAAGTAAACACCTAATGCAGAAGGGCCTGCTGAATATTGTCCACTGCCTAAAATTTCTTCCTGTGCTGTTGGAAAAGCCAGGTCAAATCCAAGACCCCAGACTACGCTTGCCCCATTATCGAGGCGTATGGGTTCTTTAGGCGAGAACAGTCCAACGTAATAAATATCTCCGAAATCGGTAGTGCGACCATCAAAAACATCTATAGGTGCAATGCCTGAAACGTCAGGAGGTGTAAGTGGCCCACCACCTGGCGGGAACCCGCCGCTGGTCCTGGAGCTAAAATCATCTATCTTATCTTGATCAATAGGCAGACTGGGCACAGTCCAGACCACACGACTAATTAAGTTCCAATTTTCACTTACCGGTTTTGGAAACTGCAGAATGCCGGTATACACACCTTGGTTACCTGTTTTCTTATTATCCCCATTTCTTAAACGAGTCCAATCATATTGCGTAAATAGCATAGCCACATTGCCAACTGGGTTATCCATCAGCGCGGACATTTGCGCGAGTGTTGGTTCGCAACCTGCCTGGACGATCTCACTTACTTTTGCGTCATCATCGGCAGCGAACTTACGGCATTCCTCTGACATGACTGCAGCTTCTTGTTCACCATTAGTATCTGCTTTTGCGACTTGAACAGGTTCACCCAAACTGGGGAGTTCAAATGAGTTTTCAACCAGAAAATACGCGTCGCTGTGCTCTGCAAAAACGGATGAAGAATACATAAGAATGAAACTGCTAAGAACTACAAAAGAAATCATCGTTATATATAGCTGTATTTTATAGAAAGCCACACCACGCTCCTTAGTATTTTTATAGACGCTAACGTATAGTATTATAGACGGTGCGTAAGATTATAAATATATTTATATCTAGATCAACTTAAAATATAAATTTCTTCAATTTAATACATTTATAAAGTGCATAATTCGTCAGCATATTAGAAATTAATAACATACGGAATGCATTTAGTAGTAACTAATAAATGTTGATATAAACAATGGCTTCCTTAAAATTGCTTTGAATAGCGGGATATATAAACCCGTACACAGAGCCATTAGCAACAAAATTGATATATTGGAAAAGGATTTTTGGTGGCACGATAAAGATCAAGTGGAATAACTAAAAAAATACATCTTTAATTAGTTAACAATTTATAACGAGGCTATCGGCAAGGATTTTTCTAAGTTTGATAGTAATTTAACTCTATACTGCAACAGAGTTGTGGAAATGGTTTGCTTTATAATGGAAATTATTACAACTAAAATTTTCAGCTCCGGTGCTGCTGTTTTAATTTTGTCTATTCTTCATATCACTTATCCATATCTAAATACAAAAATTAATAAATTTAGTGACTACTGGGTTTCATTTAGCAGTGGCATAGCACTTGGTTATGTCTTTTTATACATGTTCCCAAAATTATCAGATTACACAATACAGATTTCGCAACAAAGCACAGCAAATAGTTGGGAATTTATAAACTATCGTATTTACTTATTCGCTTTGATTGGGTTAGTTATCTATTTAGTTATCGATTTTTATAGTGAAAGTGAAAATAAAGAGCGCAGCATAATAAAATTATTCAACTATGCAGCGTTCTGTTTTTACAGCATCATTTTAGGATATATCTTAGCTGATATTCCTCGCTCAGGTATTCTGCCGATCATTCTCATAACTATTGTGCTTGGGTTTCATTTTTTTGGGATCAATCATCAACTCTTTCAATGGAATCATTTAATTTTCACACGTTATTTACGCTGGCTATTAGCGCTCTCAATATTATCGGGTTGGCTGTACGGTATTTTCACTCCGCTACCGAAAGAATTTGTGATGACTGCAACGGCCTTTTTATCAGGCGCTATTATAGCTAACGTGATGTTTGAAGAGCTTTCCAAACATAACCGCACTATGAAACCTTTCCTAACAGGCGTTATGATAATTATTGTTATAGTTGCAGTAATTCGGTCATTAGCCTAAATTAATAATTGAGTATTGGTTTTTTAAGTATTGCGAAATGCTTAACCATTAAAAAGTAAATTTTGAATTAACTGTTTTTGATATGGCTAAAAATAAAAGCAAACAGGATTGGTTGGAGATCGCGTTGGTAACCCTGGGAAGAGAAGGCATTGAAGCTGTGCGTATCGAGCGCCTAGCTACAATGTTGCATATTTCAAAAAGTGGATTTTATTGGCACTTTAAAAACCGGAACGAATTACTAAAAGAACTTCTCACTTATTGGTTAACAACTTATACCGCAATCATTACTAATGATGCAGCGCTGCTAGCATTGGACCCCGTTCAGCGGCTAAACAAAACATCAGAGTTGGTACGCAAGCATAATCTAACAAAGTATGACCTTGCCATACGCATCTGGGCCCAACATGACATTGCAGCAAAACGCATCGTAAATAAAGTAAATAATTTACGTATGAATTATATTCGCTCAGTGTTTTCTGAATTAGGGTTTAGAGGAGATGATTTAGAAATGCGCGCTATGTTGTATGTGGTTTATGTCTCTTGGGAAAGGCCTATGTTTGGTAAATATAATCAGCAGAAATGGGAAAAATTAAAAAAGCGACGAATCGAGCTGTTGATCCGAAAATAGTTCTTAATT
>CAYXVH010000243.1:0-9158 GCA_964468615.1 uncultured Thiotrichales bacterium
TAGAGAAGCTTCAACTAATAACCATTCATTTTTCGAGTGAATATTATCGAACTTAAAAGTTGGTTCATATACCCGCTTAATTTGATCAAGCTGTTGTTCAAGTATACCGGATAAAATTATTTTGCTAGTAGGCGTCATTGCTTTAGCAAAGTCTGCACTAAATTTAAGTAAGGGTAGTAACAGGATGTTGGCAATTAACACATCGCAGGTTTGCTGTGGTGGGCTGTTTGCTAAAAAGGTATGTAATCTTTTCTTATTCACATTATTTTTGCTAGCGTTTAAAAGGGTTGCTTGTACGGCTTGTGGGTCATGGTCGATCGCAACAATTTGTTTGGCGCCAAGGTAATACGCGGCTATGGCAAGAATTCCAGAGCCGCAACCAAAATCCATTACGGTTTTATCTAGTAATGGGTAATCGGCTAGCCATTGCAAACATAATTCTGTTGTCGGATGCGTGCCGGTGCCGAAGGCTAAGCCAGGGTCGAGTTGAATATTTACTGCAAATGGATCTGGGCATGTCATCCAGCTAGGGCATACCCATAAGCGTTCACTAAACTGCATAGGTTGCAAGTTTTGCATCCATATTTTTTGCCAGTCTTGGTCTTGTATTTGCCGCTTAGTGAGTTCAACGGGAGCAGTTAAAGCTTCCTCAATAGGTTTTTGCAAAATCTGCAATTCAATATCTTCTACAAACAATGCGCTGAGCGTGATGTGTTGCCAAAGTGGGGTGGCATCCACTTCCTCAACATAGATAGGGCTATCTTCAGCATCTACGGTACTGATTGAAATAGCGCCTAGCTCATCAAGCAGAATTTCAGTGGCGAGGTATTGGTGGCGCTCGAGACGTAAACTAATTTCAAACACAATGCAGTGGTGATTGTCCTAAATTGAAACAAGAACAATGTTATGAAGAAAGTTTAGATTCGAGATAATGAATATTATGTTGTTCGTTTACGTAGACCTCGTCTAGCATTAAATCCAGTAGTAAAGGGATGTTGGTGGTGATGCCATCAATTACGATTTCATGTAGAGCCCCGCGCATTCTCGTCATTGCACCTTCTCGACTATGACCAATAGCAAGTAATTTACCGATCATGGAATCGTAGTAAGGAGGAACGGTATAGCCATTGTACAAGTGTGTATCTACTCGTATGCCGGGTCCACCAGGACAATGGAAGTGAGTGACTTTACCTGGGCAAGGCATAAAATTGTATGGGTCTTCAGCATTAATGCGGCATTCAATGGCATGACCGCGAATTTTGATGTCGTCTTGTTTAAACGTGAGTTTTTCACCTGCTGCGATAAGTAGCTGCTGTTTAACAATATCAATACCGGTGATCATTTCTGTAACCGGGTGCTCCACCTGAACGCGAGTGTTCATCTCGATAAAATAAAATTCACCATTTGCATATAAAAATTCAAACGTACCGGCACCTCGATAACCAATTTGTCGACAGGCTTCGGTAATGCTTGCGCCAATTGTTGCGCGTTGCTCAGGAGTGATGCCAAAAGCAGGGGCCTCTTCGATAACTTTTTGATTGCGACGCTGCATAGAACAATCCCGTTCACACAAATGGATCGCATTACCATGTTCGTCTGCCAACACTTGAAACTCAACATGTCGCGGATCTTGCAAGAATTTTTCTATAAACAGACGATCATCGTTAAATGCAGCGCCTGCTTCATTGCGAGTAACAGAAATGGCTTCTACTAACTCACTTTCCGCCTGTACTACACGCATGCCTCGTCCGCCACCACCGCCGGCAGCTTTTACCATTACTGGGTAGCCGATATCGCTAGCAATTTCTTTAGCCCGATCCATGTCTTCACTAATAGCTTCATTGGTACCTGGCACACAGGGAACGCCTGCTTTTTGCATCGCATTTTTTGCAGCGATTTTGTCGCCCATCATGCGAATGGTTTCTGATTTAGGACCAATGAACACAAAGCCACTTGATTCAACTACTTCGGCAAATTCTGCATTCTCTGATAAAAAGCCATAACCAGGATGAATAGCAGTGGCATCGGTAACTTCTGCTGCACTGATAATGGCAGGGATGTTTAAGTAACTTTCAAGCGAAGAAGCAGGACCGATACAAACCGATTCATCAGCCATGCCAACATGCATTAAATCTCGATCGGCTTCTGAATGTACCGCAACGGTTTTGATTTCCATATCGCGACAGGCGCGCAATATACGCAATGCAATTTCACCGCGATTGGCTATTACAACTTTTTCAAGCATAAGAATTTATTTTTTTGGGTTAAGTTATTTATACTTGCTTTATTTATTCGATGATAAATAAAGCTTGGCCGAATTCTACAGGCTGTGCATTATCTACTAATTGAGCTTTAATAACGCCTGCTTTGTCTGCTTCAATTTGGTTAAGCATTTTCATTGCTTCAATAATACAAAGCGTTTCACCGACTTTTACAGATTGACCCACTTCAACGAAAGCAGGTTGGCCTGGAGCAGGAGCTTCATAAAATGTGCCTACCATCGGGGAATTAACACTATGCCCACTTGGTACAGCATCTTGTGCCTCGGCTGCTGGTGCTTCAGCTGTAGCAGCAACCGCAGGGGCGGGTGCAAGTGGCGCTGCCATAACTTGCGGCATCATTACCTGGTTATTTGCAACCCCACGACTAATGCGTACGGATTCCTCACCTTCTTTAATTTCAATTTCGGCTACACCAGATTCATCAAGTAACTCAATTAGTTTTTTAACTTTACGTATATCCATAAATTACTCTTTCAAAAAATTTTAATTATAGGTTTTTGGGGCTTGCATTAATTGCTTGTTAATTTGTTATGCGCTGCTTCTATAGCCAGTTCATAACCTTTAGCACCCATGCCCGAAATCACGCCTACAGCTATATCGGATAAAAATGAATGCTGACGAAACTCTTCACGTGCAAACACGTTAGATAAATGTAATTCGATAAAAGGAATGTCTACACCGAGTAATGCATCGCGTAGTGCGATACTAGTGTGTGTAAATGCACCAGGGTTAAATATAATCATGTCCACGCTATCCACCTTGGCTTGATGAATACGATTTACTAATTCATGCTCAGCATTGCTCTGAAAGTCTTGCAGAGGATAACCATGTGCGTTGGCGGCATCATGTGCACGCTGCACCACATCCGCTAGTGTTTCATGGCCATATACATCAGGCTCGCGTTGACCGAGTAGATTTAGGTTTGGTCCATTTAATAGTAAGAGTTTATGCATATCTGTTATTAACTTGCTGCTAATTGTTGTGATCTTGCAAGTTTTTTAGTTATTTTTTGAGTGTACACGAAAAAAAGACTGAATCCAGTCATTTTATGGTGAAATTGCAAATTTTCAGAACTTAAGCGAAGTTGTACATAAGTTGCTTACAAATTAACGGATTTTTGTGGATGACTTGGTGTTTAAAGGGGTTTAGATGCTAATTTGCTTGGCTTAACTGAAATATCTGACCTTATTTGGCTGTCATACTAATGCCTATGCTTTCTAATTTAAGGATGAAAATGAGAATTATATTTAATAATTTCCGCTGGACGTTACTAGCGTTAGTGCTGATTTTTATTGGCAGTTGGCTGTTTGCAGAAAAAATGCAAGCCGCATCGGAGACAAGTAATCAAACAGCCACTGCAATTTTTGCAGGCGGATGTTTTTGGTGCATGGAGCCACCGTTCGATAAATTAGAAGGTGTGATTGCAACTACATCAGGTTACACCGGCGGGCACACTGAAAATCCAACGTATAAACAAGTGTCTTCTGACATCACCGGACATTATGAAGCACTGCAAGTAACTTATGACCCATCTATTGTAGATTACGCAACACTGTTAAATGTTTTTTGGCACAACGTTGATCCACTTGATGCCAAGGGACAGTTTTGTGACAAAGGGAAAAGTTACCGCACTGCAATTTTTTATAATTCAGATGAACAAAAAGAGTTGGCACAAACCTCTAAAAAAGAATTGGTGGATTCAAATTACTTTAAAGAGAAAGTGGTGACAGTTATTGAAGAAGTAAAAACGTTTTATCCTGCCGAAGGCTATCATCAAGACTACTATCAAAAGAGTCCTGTGAAATATAAATACTATCGCTTTGCATGTGGCAGAGATAATCGTCTTAAAGAATTGTGGAAAGGGTCTGCTGGGAAAGCTGGATCATTGCTTCCTGTTGCTTCTAAAAATGGTAAGTAACGTATGAGTGATGTGGTACTAGATGCGGTAAGTAAAGCTAGCGCCCAATGGAAATCTGCTTTTAATTCTGGTGATGCAAAAGTTTGTGCCGAACAGTATGAAAGTGACGCAGTTATGCATGCTAGACCGTTCGGAACGTTTACTGGAACTGAACAAATACAAAGTTTTTGGCAGCAGCTTATAGATGACGAATATTCTGATGTTGAATACATTAACCCTAAAGCAGAAGTTATTGATGAAACGAGTGCGCTCCTAACTTCAAGTTGGAAAATGAATAAAGCAAAAGGCGTTATACATAAAGAGTTATGGGTTTTGCAAAAAGATGGTTCAGCCAAACTTAGGGAAGATGATTTTGAAGCTAAGAGCTAAGCAAATGTGAGTATAGGCGCGCTGCATACAAATTAGTTATGCGCGTTTTCGACCCAAAATAGACAGTTAATCTAACTGGGTGTAGTTAAAATATTTGGTCTTGCTGTTTTATATCTTTTCTATGACTAAGTTGACCATCGTGTCATCGTTTTCGTTTCTAACCTTAAGTTGGCCATCGCCAAATTTTTGAATACAGCGCGTAGCACGCTGAATAGCCATATCCAGTTTATAATGACTGGTATCTGGCCCGCGGCCGTCGGTCCGATGATTTATCCACTTCTGTCCTTCGCGGTAAATAATTCGATTGTTATTGTCTTTCATGCAACATTTCCTTATGTATATCAAATGACCACTAGCCTATATTCTTGGTCTTATTTATTCGCCAACTTCTGTTTTTTCTGTGGAGTCATTACAAAAGTAATCAGTGGCTTCATCAGTAGTAACCCAATTAGGCACGAGTTCGCCTTCATGTTGACTGCCTTCGGGACATAACAATACAACTTCTACAAGTTCGGGCTGAGTGATAAGCGGCTCGATAGTACGAACATTCTCAGATGCATAACTTGTTGGCATTAAGAGCATAAAGCAAAGCGCATTTAAGTATTTTGTGTAGCGTCTTTGCATAATCATGAATCCAACTTCTGATATATTTTAAATATATCCTGAAAGATTTTCTGTGAAAGATTGGTTTCGGTGAGTTCTAAACCATCGGTTCTGCGATCGCAACCTACGCGTCGATCTGCCGCAACCGTAATACCATGGTGGTCGCGCAAAGGAAAAGTTACATTCTTGTTGGCAACTCTACGATCATTCCCAGATCGTCGATTAATATGGGCATTCATGTTCTTACATCCGTGTAATTGAACAGTGGTTACCTTAGCAGGGGTGAATATAAATTTGATCAGCAATTGATACCGTCTAGTATCTAAAATATACCGTCTGTACAGACTTAGATCTTAATTCTTGAGTGTAGGATCACAAGATGTATGAGCAACACCATATTAGTGAGCTGATAGTTCTAATTGCCTAGAAGAAAATACTAGTATAGTGAAATGACTCGATCGTTTACAAAGGTGTAGCGCGGTTGCTTGTACCAACCATAAAGTAGTGATTTGCGCGGTTCCTTGTGTACCTTGGTGTCATAGATTTTAAGTTCACCTGTTACAGGATTTATCCAAAAGTCGAGGTCGTATAATTTCTTTGGCTCTCCTACAATATGGAAATCAGTGCACGCGAAATACGTGCTGCTGTTAATTTTTCGTACAGGATCATGAATTTTGACGAATCGTAGCGCTAGCATCTCGCCCGATTTGTCGTCACGTAAATAAAAAATGCCATCGATATCTGCTTGTGCCGCGATGTACTTAAGCATGGCTTCTTTAATATCTTCTACATAATACTTGCGAGGTGATTTATCCGAGCTTGGGTGTACATCGTGGTTTTTAACTGAGGAGTCACCAAGCGCGCTGTCCCCGAAGGTCATTAATAATCCAATAATTAAACTAGTAGTTAGTATGACTAGATTTTTCATTTTTTTATTCTCATATAAAATCATTCAGGGATATGCGTCTTAGGTGTTACTTATTTTTCTTCGGCAGCTTCTCCGCCATGCTCTTTATGTTCTGCTGCATTACCCGCATGCTCCTTATGCTCTGCAGCATCGCCAGCATGCTCTTTAGATTCAGCAGCTTCACCTGCGTGTTCTTTTTTCTCGGCAGCTTCACCTGCGTGTTCGCTAGATTCAGCTGCTTTCCCACCATGTTCACCTGCATAAGCCACCATTAAAAAAGGCATTATTAATAGTAGTAAGATCGCTAACATTTTCATACATTTCATATTTAAACTCCTGGTTAGTGCTTTTTTATAGTAATGGTTGGTAGTAAATAATCCTAGTGTTACTAACTAGGTTCTCCCGTTTCAGGCGCTGCCTGAGCAATGCGTTCGGAGTCTAGGTCTAGGTTGCGATTGCGAAACGGTTCCAGCAACCAGGCAATCGGCGAGAAAGCTAAGTCTCGGGCATCGGGTAAACCTAAGGCATCGACAGCTTGAGTAGTTGCGCCATCATCTTCGGGTTGTGAATAGGTGCCAAACAGGCGGTCCCAGATACTTAAGATGGTTGAGAAATTAGCATCGCCATAGCGTCGGTCAACCGCATGATGTGATGCGTGAAAGCGCGGTGTAACAATAATCCATGAAAGCCAACGCTCAATCCAGTTTGGAAAATCGATATTGCTGTGATGAAACTGTGCACACAAACTGATGAGTCCTTCGAATAAGAACCAGGCTACAACAGTAGGTCCCCAGATCACGACCCATAGTGCTTTCATCAAAGAAGATACAATTAATTCTGTGGGATGAAACCGCAATGCGGTAGTGACATCCATTTCTGTGTCTGAGTGGTGTGCCTTATGGAAGCGCCACAAAATGCGTACGCGATGATTGGCGCGATGCCAAAAGTAATCGAAAAAATCGAGTACTACTACAGACAATATAATTTCGGTCCAGCCAATGAAGCCAAACCAGCGCGATAAGCCCCAACCTTCTTCTTCGACATATACCACCCAAAGAAGAAAAGGCACATAAGCAAGAATGCGTATGGTTACGGTATTTAATGCGGCAACCCCAGAATGAAAGGTAATGCGCTTTATTCGCGAGCTGCGCCAGGGGCGAGCTGGAAAGAATGTTTCCACGCCGAGAAACACAATGAGTCCGGCGACAAAGATGATGAGCTTTCCGGTATCTAAGTTGATATCCATATGAATACTATAGGCTAAGTTTTTTGTTGCTTAGTAATCTTAATACTAGAGGAAGATACTAAGTATAGTACAGGCCATTCATAGCAGGCCGGGGAAGTTTGGTTTAGCTTAAAGCTGAATGACCACAAGTTTATAGTGGCTGATGATTGGAAATATCTAGTACAGCTTAACTAGATATTTAACTACTCTTACTTGATTGTCCTTAACTATGGATTTAAAGCAATGGTTCCCGATTGCTTGAAGTTTTCTACATGGGATGAAAATTTGCCGGCATCCATAAACCCAACTACGCGGTAGTTGCGTAGCTCGTTACCTGTGTTGTCATAAAATAAAATTGCGGGTGGGCCGAACAAACCCAGTTCTTTTAACAAGGCTTTATCTTGCGCATCATTTTTAGTGACATCCGCTTGCAGCATGGCAAAGTTATTCAAAGACTTTTGTACATCACCATTACTAAAAGTGAATGACTCCATTTCTTTGCAAGACACACACCAGTCCGCATAAAAATCTAACATCACAGGGCGCCCATCTTTGGCAGCTTGTGCCAATACTGTTTGTAACCCCTCAATTCCTTTTATTTGCTGAAATGGCAATGCATGTTTAGAGTCAGAGTTTGAATGAGTTTCGTTACTAGCAACTTGCTGAGTGCTTGCAATGCCTTGAAGAGGCTGCAATAAACTGTGACTGCCTCCAGCCGCACCAATTACCAAAATTGCACCATAGACAAGTGAAATGAGTCCTAAGCCTTTCCATAATTTTGACCAACCAGTTGCGCTTTCTTTAATGGCATCCAGTGCGCCTAAGTAAATGGCTGAAACAATTAACAATGCACCAGCAAGTAATAATATAATTGGAGCAGGTAGAATTCTTTCTAGCATCCAAATGGCTAAACCAAGCAGCAACACACCAAACACAGCTTTCACTGCATCCATCCATGCGCCTGCTTTAGGTAATATCTTTCCAGCTGATGTGCCGATAGCCAGTAGCGGCGCACCCATGCCCATGCTTAAAGAAAATAATGCGATTCCACCAATCCATGCATTGCCAGTTTCTGCAATGTATATAAGTGCTCCAATTAAAGGTGCGGTCACGCATGGGCCAACGATAAGTGCGGATAGTAAACCCATTATACCTGCACCAACATAAGAACCTTGTTTAGCTCCAGAACTGATGGTGTTCAATTTATTTTGAATGCCACTTGGCATTTGTAATTCATAAAAACCAAACATAGCCAAAGAAAGTAAAACAAATATTCCAGCAAAAACGCTAATCACCCATGGGTTTTGGAACCAGACCTGAATGTTTTCGCCAGACAAACCTACAATCACGCCGGCAACCGTATAGGTAACCGCCATGGCTAATACATAAACTAGCGATAATGAAAAAGCTTTTGATGTGGAGATGTTATCGCCTTGCCCAACAATAATGCTGGAAAGAATCGGAATCATTGGGAACACACAAGGTGTAAACGCGAGCAATAAGCCTAAACCAAAGAAGAAAAAGATCGTAAATAAAAGTTTGCCCGATGCAAGCGTGCCGGCAATTTTATCTTGCTCGGACTGAAATTCAGCACCTGCGCCAGAGCCATTTGATGAGCTCGCGCTACCGCCGCTAGTTGAGCCTGCAGCCGCTGCAGTACCACCAGCAGATTCTAAATTAACGCGAATATTTTTAGTAATCGGCGGATAGCAAAGACCTGCTTTGGCGCAGCCTTGATACTTAAAAATCAAATCTACCGCTTTAGTGTTTGCTGCTAAATTTGTAATTGGAATTTCAGCATTAAATTCATGATCAATGCTTACAATCAATCCAAAGTATTCATCTTCTTTTTCT
>CAYXVH010000244.1:0-2805 GCA_964468615.1 uncultured Thiotrichales bacterium
GCTTGTTATTCGATTCCCGCCGCCCACCAATTGTACTACCAGTAACATCCGACGCCGTCCACAGGACGGCGTTTTTCTTTGTATATTCAGTAAGAAACAGTCCGGTAATTTCCGATATAGTTTCCCGTGACAGTTTTTTAAATGGATAATCGACCAGATACACAGATGTGTTGCTAATTATTTTGATACTAATAATGCTTATACGCATCAATACCTGCTGAAAAACTAACTGCTGAGCTTAATGCTATTGGTAAATTGACTGCTTAATGAAGTATGAGATGACAGAAAAACAACATGATATGGGATTTTTTGAACGCTATCTACCGCTTTGGGTAGGATTGTGTATTGGTGTGGGTATTCTTTTAGGTGTTTACGCACCTGAATTTGCTAAAACACTGGATGGTATGAGTATCAATGTTAACGGTGCGCCTGTGGTCTCCATTCCTATTGCTGTGTGCCTGTTTTTTATGATGTACCCTATCATGGTTAAAATTGATTTTGCTGAAGTAGTCAAAGCAGGTAAAAGTATTAAACCCGTGTCGTTGACGCTGATTGTTAACTGGGCGATCAAACCATTCACTATGTATGCTATTGCTTATCTGTTTCTGGGGCTGTTATTTCAACAGTTCATCGGAGCGGATGTGGTTGATTTGGTAAAAATGCCGTTTGGTCTAGATTTACCTGTGGGTAGCCACTATGGCACTGGAACTGTGGTAATGCACGAAGGTGTAAAGATGATGACAGTGCCATTATGGCGTAGCTATCTGGCGGGCTGTATTTTACTGGGCGCAGCACCTTGTACAGCGATGGTATTGGTCTGGGGCTGTCTGGCTAAAGGAAATGCGGGACATACCCTGGTGATGGTTGCAATCAATTCACTGGTTATGTTGTTTTTATTCGGAGTGATTGGTGGCTTTCTGTTGGATGTCGGTCAATTACCCGTTCCTTGGGAAGCACTTTTACTGTCTATTAGTATTTATGTTGCATTGCCGTTATTTGCAGGCTATCTTTCGCGAAAATGGATTGTTGCTCATAAAGGTCCGGATTGGTTTGAGCAAAAGTTTTTACATATTTTAACTCCGATAACCATTATTGCTTTATTGTTAACGTTGATTTTACTTTTCTCTTTTAAAGGCGACATCATTATTGAAAACCCATTAACTATTTTATGGATTGCTATTCCTTTAGCCTTACAAACCCTGCTGATATTTTCAATTACTTATATTGCCGCAAAATGGTGGGGTTTTTCTTATGAAAATGCTGCGCCCTCAGCTTTGATCGGTGCGTCCAATCACTTTGAAGTAGCGATTGCAACCGCAGTGATGTTATTTGGTTTGTCATCAGGTGCAGCACTGGCAACGGTTGTCGGCGTCCTGATTGAAGTCCCTTTGATGTTGACATTAGTGGGTTTTTGTAAGCAAACGAAACATTGGTTTTCGAGTTAAATAACCTTATAAATATGAATATCCATTTTGTGTTAAAAGTGCACAGTTGCGTCTAAAGCAGTCCAATGGCATCCAATAAATCTGCTGGTACATTTGTTGGTATATTGAAAATTGAAAAAATGTAGATCAGCCTGTGGTAAGGGTTATAGGATATTATTCGATTCCCGCCGCCGATGTTATGATTTAGGAAGCGGTGGATAGAAGCTGAAAAGCTATTAAGCAACTAGTTTTCTGGGGAATTAAAAAATCGGTTCTGGATTTCGAAAATTAACATACCTACTAACATAGCCATCGTAAAAATCAGTGGTTTAATTTCACCTGTTATGAGTGATGCTAATGCTGGCCCTGGGCAATATCCGGCAAGACCCCAACCAATACCAAATGTTAATCCACCAAGAACTAGTCGTCTGTCGATGTGCTGCGCAGCTGGTAATTTTATTGGTCCGCCTAGCATTGAGTGTGGAAGCGTTGTGGCAAAACGGAATGCAAATATGCCGATCAGAATCGCGCCTCCCATGACAAAAATTAGTGATGGATCCCATTTGCCAGCAAAGTCAAGAAAGCCGATCACCTTCGATGGATCAGTCATTCCTGAAACGATCAGACCTAGTCCAAATATCAAGCCACTAAATAATGCTATCAATACTTTCACAGTTTTCTCTTTAATTAATCAGATGACGAACAATAAATACAGTTACAAATCCAGCTAATATGAACGAAATAGTAGCAACCAAGGACCGTGGTGAGAATCGTGATAAGCCACAAACGCCATGGCCACTGGTACAGCCTGAGCCATAGCGGGTGCCGACACCAACTAATAAACCTGCAACGATTAGTGAATTGATGTCTGCATCAATGCTCACTGCAGGCAATGATATGGTAAGACTATATATAAGAGGGGCGATTAGCAAACCCAATACAAACGCTATCCGCCATGCGAAATCACTGCGCATGGGATGAAATAGTCCGCCCAAGATACCGCTTATCCCAGCAATTCTTCCATTGAATAATAGAAGTATCGCTGTAGCGATTCCGATTAACAGTCCACCTGCAACAGAGGACCATGGAGTGAAGTGTATCCAGTCAATTATCATTTTTTCCTGCGTAATGTACAAAGCTACTTGATTTTACCGAGTTAGGACGCATAATTTGCCATATTTTTTATTCATTCGTTTTTCTTATACAAATAAGAACACATGTTGGTATTACTAAGAAAAATATTTAAATATTATTTCCTATTTACTAAAAAGAAATATTCGGTAGAAATCAATATCGCTTAATATGTAAGAATATAACTTACTCTAATTGAAACTACTTTTAAGTATATCTTATGTTATGTTAGAACAATTAATTCCTGGAG
>CAYXVH010000245.1:0-11775 GCA_964468615.1 uncultured Thiotrichales bacterium
TAAAATATGAAATATTTAAAGTTCTTAGCCTACGCATTGTCTTTATTTTTATTGCTTGCTTGTCAAAGCAAGTTATTCACGGTGTATAAAATTGACGTGCAGCAAGGCAATGCGCTAGATGCAGAAATGGTTAACAAAGTGAAAATGGGCATGAATAAAGAACAAGTGCAGTACGTGCTTGGCAGCCCATTAATCACAGATAGTTTTCATCCAGATCGCTGGGATTATATTTATTTATTTACACCCGGTTATGGTGAACAAGAACGTAGACAACTAACACTAACATTTGATCGCGACGAAGTGATTGACATAAACAAACACAACATCGTAGAAAGCGATACGGCCGACACTACTATAGAAACAGAAGATGAGAAGAAAATAAATAAAGAAGAATTAAGCGAAAAAGACCAGCAAGAACTAGAAGAGCTTGAAAAGCAAGCTGACACTTTAGAAGAAGTATTAGAAGAAAATAAAAGTCTAGAGAATTAATCTTTTAACCAAGCCACACAAAAAGACCACTTAAAATATCTTATACAAGATTATTCACAATCACCTACGCGAGTGCCTTGCCACTTAGTGCTCATTGTAAATTCTTGGCCATTAAAGTTAGCCTTGATATCCATTCCACCTGTAATTGAATTCCCAGATGATTGCGCATTTCCTTCACCTGTCATCGCAACACCTTCATTTTCACAGCGCAGAGACCACTGCATTGATTTGGCATCCACCTCTGAATCAATAACTTCACAGCCGCTATTATCATCCATCATGCGTTGTGGACTAATCTCCGATTCTTGAATGCAATCTTGAGATACATTTTCATGCGTGCCACCCGGACTTGTAACCTGACTTTTAGTTTCCCACAAACCTGGCTCAACTTTCATACCACCGGCAAAGACAAAACCAATGAAACATAAATATACTATTCCTGCAGTAATTAATTTATAGGTGATTTTTAGCATTGTTACGCCCAGTTTTAGTTTTAAATATTTGACTCAATTAATGGCCAGCAGTTCTATAACCATTAACTTTGCAAGTCTGCTCGTTTGCGACGTGCATGCATCGGATCAATAGTTAACAATCTATAAATCTCAACTCGATCTTGGTCATGCAATATCTGCGTATATTGTACGACTTTCCCATAAATACCAACCGCATTTTTTGTAATGTCGATTTCACTGTATTTTTGCAAAATACCTGACTTATTTATAGCTTGTTCTACAGTACTATTTTCAGGAAGCTTCACAGCTACCAACTCCTGATGATTACTCAATGCGTACGCCACCGTAACCCTTATATTTTGTTCACGAACCATATATCTGCTGAGCTCTTTCAGTAAAGGCAGATACTAATTTATTTGCGACTTGGTTGAAAATCGGTCCCAAAGTAAGTGCATATAAACGATTTGAAAACGAGTACTGCATATCCAATTCGACCTTGCATGAGTGTTCATCTAGTTCATTAAATACCCATGCACCCACTAAGTGCTTAAAAGGGCCTTTTATTAAGCGCATCGTAATTTTTTTATCTGTATCTAATTCATTGCAGGTTGTGACTGATGCATTAATACCTCGTTTAGCAAAGCTCATAGTTGCTTGTTTTTCATTTTTACTTGCACTATGCACATCACACTGAACACACCAAGGAATAAATTCAGGATATGAATCTACATCATTGACTAGTTTGAACATTTGCGCCGCAGAATACGGCAATAATGCACTACGCTGAACGTGAGTCATAAACTTACAAGAAACCCCTAGTTTATCCTGACACTTCGTTAAAAAATATCTCGAAATGTTCATTTATGAATTTACACACTCCGCTATCTCGATATTTTTTGTCTCGTCTCATAATAAATCAGTGTTTTTAAGTAAACTTGTTTTCAATTTAATAAAGCTACTAAAATATTTAAAGGCCATTTTTCGTGTAGTTTAGTTACATAAATGAAAATTAAAATCACGCCAATGGGAGCGATATATCTTGCTAAAAAGCGCCATAATTTATATGCACCCTCATGTTTAATTTTTAATTCTTCACGTCTTGATTTTTCAGTCATCAACCAAGCAGCAAAAATACAAATCAATATGCCGCCCAAAGGCAACATTATATTTGAAGTCAGGTATTCAAGTAAGTCGAAATAAGATTTCCCTTGCAGAAATGTCCCATCAAATATTTCAATCTTGGTCCATGAATTAAACGAATAAACTGTACCTAAACCAAATATCCATGCCACTAATCCGCAAATAATCGAAGAAGTAAAACGAGAGATTGCAAATTTTTCAATCAACCAAGCCACTGCTGGTTCAATTAAAGATATAGCCGATGTCCAAGCAGCGAATACCAATAATATAAAAAATATAGTCCCAAAAAATATACCGCCAGTCATTTGCCCAAACGCTATTGGCAAAGTATTAAATACCAAACCCGGCCCTTGGCCCACTTCCAAACCGTTTGCAAACACTATGGGAAAAATTGCTAAGCCTGCAAAGATTGCGATTAAAGTATCTGCAATTGCAACTTGAAAACTAGTTGTCGCAATTGAAGCATCCTCTGGCAAATATGAGCCATACATCATAATAGCTCCCATCCCTAAACTTAAACTAAAAAATGCTTGACCCATGGCTTTAAGCACAACTTCAGGACTGAGCTTAGAAAAATCAGGAGCAAACAAAAACTTCAAACCTTCTAAAAATTCACCGTGAAACATGGCATAACCAACCATGATAATTATCAAAATAAACAACGCAGGCATTAAGATACGTACCGCTTTCTCTAAGCCATTATTTACGCCTCTTACAACTACAACCATAGTGAGAAGAATAAATACGCTATGCAAAAACAATAAACGTTGCGGATTTTTTATTAATTTATCAAACACCTCACCTGCCTGTTCCCCACCAATGCCTGAAAACGTGCCGGTTGCGGTTTCGACTACATAAGCTAGCGCCCAGCCTGCAATTACGCTGTAATAAGAGAGTATTAAAAACCCAGCTAACACTCCCATCAAACCCAACAAGCGCCAAGCTTTACTACGCTTTTCTTCTTCTGCAAGTACTGTCATGGTATTGACCGGACTACTACGCCCGCGACGACCTAACAATACTTCCGACATCATTACCGGAATTCCAAACAATACGATGCATAACAAATACAAAAGTACAAATGCACCACCACCGTTTTCACCTGCCATGTAAGGAAACTTCCAGATATTTCCCAATCCTACAGCTGATCCGGCTGCCGCTAGCACAAATGCAAAACGAGAGGACCAGTATCCATGTATTGAGGTTCTTACTGTTGCCATAGCTTTTTTATTTCATTATTACTATTGATCATCAACAAAATTAACACGAAATTACCGTAGGTAATTCTAATAGCTAAAAATTGCCATCGAATGCTCATGCTAAATACACCATAATAGCGACATGGCAAAGATTAAGCATAAATCAGATAACTCTATTGCAGTTAACAAAAAAGCCCGACACGATTACTTCATCGAAGAAAAAATTGAAGCCGGACTTGTGTTAGAGGGCTGGGAAGTCAAAAGCTTGCGATCAAAAAGTATACAATTGAAAGAAAGTTATGTGCTGGTGAAAAACATGGAAGCTTGGCTACTAGGTGCACACATTAGCCCTCTACCTTCGGTATCTACACATAAATTAGCGGAGCCAACCCGAACACGTAAGCTGCTCATGCATAGGAAAGAACTAGCAAGATTAATTGGCGCAGTAGATCGTAAAGGCTTCACACTAGTGCCCTTAACCATGTACTGGAAAAAGGGTATGGCAAAACTTGAGATCGGCCTTGCCAAGGGAAAACAAAAACAAGATAAACGCGCCAGCATTAAGGAAAGAGATTGGCAGCGTGATAAGCAGCGACTGTTAAAACACGGAAAATAATTTAACTATGTTAAATATATCGCGCCACCAAAACATAAATTAAATTCTATGCCTTATCTTTAAAATGCTTCTTTTAGTTAGTTTTTATTCCGCAGTTAAAAACGCCAGACTTAGACTCTTTTTGTGTCGCCTCTATACATTCAGAGTAAGAGCCAAATTCACCTACCACAGTTGAAGTCTTTGAGTTAGAGCTTGCATACACTTCTCCCACCCATTTTCCACTTGCAGTACCACCACCATCACCACAAGCTGTGAGTAATAGCGTTACAGCAAATAAAATACATACAAAAAGCTTAGGTAACATTAGATATCTCCACATAGTTGATCTTAGGGGTTGTGCTGGATTGCGCAAACTAAGATTGGGCAAAATGTAACGAAATTCGAGCTGGTCGGCAACCGTTAACGAAATATTCGCACCGATTATTTGGACTTGTCTTTTAGCCAGACACAGCCCACCTCACTTTCCTGCTGAATCTTGCTCAAAAATGCATCATGCGCTTGTAACTCTTCATCACTGGCATAAATTACTTTCAATGCATCACGATTAGTATCAAGTCCAGCTTGCGCACTATTTCTTCTGGCCGCAGAACCTGCATTTGCCGCTAAACTAAGGCTAGTTTGCCCACCCGTTAAGGCAAGATATACATCTGCAAGAATTTGCGCATCAAGCAACGCTCCGTGCAGCTCTCGATGAGAGTTATCAATTTCATAACGCTTGCATAAAGCATCTAAATTATTTTTTTGCCCGGGATGCATTTTTCTAGCCATGCCAAGCGAATCAATAACTTTGCAGCAATCATTGATATCCGTAATGCGGTGCCCCACTTTTTTAAGCTCAGCATTGATGAAGCCCACGTCAAAACTAGCATTATGAATAATCAACTCAGCATCTGCGACAAACTCTATAAAGTCATCAGCGATATTTGCAAATCTTGGTTTATCAGCAAGAAATTCTAGCGATATGCCGTGCACTTCTTGTGCACCTGCATCAATTTCGCGCTCAGGATTTAGAAATTGATGAAACAATTGGTCCGTTGTTCGACGATGCAACACTTCTACACAACCGATCTCGATAATGCGATGCCCTTGTGAGACTTCTAGACCAGTAGTCTCTGTATCAAGTACAACTTGTCGCATAACCGTGAATTCCTGATTTATTTTGATATGTCGCTAAAAGAGTTCTTATGTACAAGGATGTACAGTATTGCTGCAGCAAAAGCTGGCCGAAATGTTCATGCATATAATTATACACTCCGCATCCTCGATCTCTTTCGTCTAATATCAATTATTGCATTAATAAATCAGCAACCCCTTTAGTTACTTCAAACTCTACGATAGCAGATTATCTATCGCATCATTCGCTAATTGATCAACCTGCTCGTTTTCTGCATGCCCACTATGTCCTTTTACCCATTCCCAAGTCACATCATGTTGTGCAACTAAATTATCTAACTGTTTCCATAAATCTTCATTTTTAACAGGTTTTTTAGCAGCAGTTTTCCATCCATTACGTTTCCAATTTACCAGCCATTGTTGAATACCATCCATAACGTAGCGTGAATCGGTGGTGACATGAACCGCGCATGATTTATTTAGCTCCTCAAATGCGGATATTACTGCCTGCAATTCCATACGGTTATTTGTAGTTTTTCCTGCAGCCCCTTTCAATTTAGTTTCTTTACCACCATAGCGAAGTATCGCTCCCCAGCCACCCGGACCAGGATTCCCCCTGCAAGCACCATCGGTAAAGATTTCAACGCGATTTTCTGACATATTTACTCTGCCTGGCGGTAGGTTCAGTTACATTCACAGGAATCATACGACGCCGTGGTTTCCATAGCTGCGGCGTAGGCGTTAAGGTAAGTTCACGCTTCTTCGCTACAAATATTTGCAACCCACCTAAGCGCCCTAAACCCACTTTCTCTGCCTTATTCAAAAACTGCATACGTTGTTGAAAACGCAAGTTTTGAATAGGTGGATGCAATCCCACATGCTCAACCGTCATGACTTTAAAACCTAGTAGCGAAAGCCAATCTTTTAATCTTCTTTGCGTGTAGAAATGTGCCGCCCAGGGTGCACGTTGACTGCGTATTAATACCAGTTTACTCAAACCCATCATGCTAAACGGATTAAAACCAATTATTACCAAATGCCCTTCAGCAATAAGGACACGATGGATCTCACGCAGCACTTGGTGCGGTTTAGGTGAAATATCTAATGTATGAGGTAAAACAATTAAATCTAAAGTATTTTGCGGAAACGGCAAAGCTAATGGATTGGCAACGACATTACCTTTCTCAGCATTTAAGGTCATGTATGTTTTTTGTCCAATCTTACTACTAGAAATTAAATCTATCTCATTCGCTAAACCACCGATTTGCAATGCATGGTAACCGAACAAACTCGGCAACAACTTCTCTAATTTAATTAATAAGCCTTTGTATAAATTTTGTCCTGCAGGTGTTACATACCACTCCTGTAATTGTTGTGTATATTTAGCCGAATTAAAAAGCACAGATTCTTTCATGTATTAATTCTACCTTAAAACAGTTGCTTGGAACGCAAACTTTTCATTCCAGGTCAAGATTACATTATGGTCAGCAAATATCCCTTTAAATTTAATAGTTGATCTATTTATATTGTCTCTTTATGCTTTGCGGCCATGGGGATATGGGTGTCAAACAAGAACAGTCTAGCTATATTATTTTTAGCGTTCTCAGTCATAGCCTGTACACACTCTCCAACAAATTCTGATCTAAACAACCCTGTAGATTCTGTCTATGCACATCCAGATGCATTGGCACAGAAAGCGGATTTTATTAGCCCACCACTACGTAGTGATTCTCTTAATAAAGATTTACTAGCCAATGCTAAAAACAATCACCTCATATGGCAACATATTGAAAACAAACTTGAATTAACTGAATTATACGATCACCCGCGAGTAGTTCTACAAAAACATAAGTTTTTAAACAACAGCAAATACTTAGAGAGAGTAACCAAACGTTCAGAGCCTTTTATTCACTTTGTTTTAAGTGAAATTGAAAATCGACAAATGCCTGCTGAATTAGCTATTTTACCGATAGTTGAAAGTGGTTATTATCCAAGAGCGCGTTCGCGTGCGCGAGCAGAAGGGCTATGGCAAATTATGCCTTACACCGCCAAAGATCTTGGCTTAAAACGTTCAGTAGGCTATGACGGCCGTCATGATGTTTACGCATCCACTTCTGCTGCACTCGATTATCTCTCGCAGATGTACAACAAATTTGATGGCGATTGGCTACTTGCACTCGCTGCGTATAACGCAGGACCGCAGCGCGTCAGCAGCGCACTAAAAAAAACCAATATTCATAACAAAAATGCTTACTGGGATTTGCGCTTACCACGCGAAACACGCGAGTACATCCCTAAAATTTTAGCCTTATGCGCAATCATTAAAGATCAGGAATTCAACAGCACTTTGCTGCATCCAATTGAAGATACTCCATACTTAGAATCTATCGAACTTAGTAAACGCATTTCACCTGCAAAATTAATACTAGCCGCTGAAGCTGACGAAACTGAAATAAAATTATTAAACCCTGCAATACGAAATCTAAGCACGCCTATTCCCGCCGGTTACCATTTACTTGTACCCAAACGAGATGCAGAATTATTAGCCCTTGCTATTGATAACATGCAAGAAGCACCACAACCTACTTGGGCAAATCATAGAATTAATCGCGGCGAGTCGCTTAGTGGAATTGCGAGACGATACGGCACCACCATTAGCGCCTTACGCGAAGCAAATAACATGCAGAACAATAGAATTGTTGCCGGACGTTCTTTAGTAATACCACTTCGTCAAACATCTCATAGACAAAATGTTGCGCAAGCTACACCCAAATCTAACCGTGCACTAGTTGAATCCAGCAAGACCATCGATGAACCTTACGTCTATGTCGTCGCCATGGGTGATAGTTTTTGGAAAATCGCAAACCGCAACAACACCACGGTCAAAAGATTATTTGAAATTAACGGTCGCAGCGATGATCAGCCGCTTCAACCGGGTGAGACCATCTTAGTCGATTAGACTTCTCCGCCTCCTAGAATCCCTTCTCGCTAGCTTCTGTAGCCTTCAAACAGAAGAGATATCACATAATTCACTGATTTTAATGACTTACGTCTCTAAAATACGATAACTCGTCGCACTCTCGGTCTGTACTTATAGTCGCCTTAGCGGGGTCTGTAGTATGCTCCAAAGCCTTGTAATGCCAATACACTTGCTATGGAAATCAGCGCCTTAGGGATACCTAAGATTTGATAACCAGTTGAATGTGTTTTGGAAAAACCCAGGCTGGTTATTAATCAATCTGGAAAGTCATTAGTAACCCATGGAACAAATGGATGTGTGCATAAACCTAGCGCCAGACTTGATTAAGCATCATGCTATATATGCTTAGAGAAAATAAATTCAATACAGTATGGTTTGCGCTAAGCCTATTGGTTTCAGTGTTAGCGGTTACGTATCTTTGGGCGATGCAGCCTCCGATCTTAGTTACTCAAATTACCGTCATCACTTTAATTTCAATGGTCTCGCTCGCTTGGGCATTTATGGGTTCGCCTAGCAGAGATGTTTCAGACACATCACAAACAGATGCAGCGAACCGATTTAAATCGCGCAACAATCAGCGTAGCGTTGGGCTTAAATTACAAGGCTTAGGACAATTAAACTTAGCATTTGAAAAGTTTAAGCAATGTGCGCATAACCACGACACGGCTAACTTATTGTATAACTTAGCAACTGATTTTCAGATCAAAGGTGAACCTAAAAATGCCAAAAGAGCATTTGAATTTATCTCTACTTTTGAACCTAACTTTAAAGATGTGCAGGAACGCATTGCGTTTTTCAATGGGGAAATAATACCTCCAAACACGCTTACCAATGAAAGCCCAAATAAAGAAGTTCTACAAAATAATACTCCAGTGCAAACAAATCCAGAACCGGTTATAAAATCGCAGTCAACAATAAAAGAAAAGGCTATTGCTTCAGGAAAAACCATTATCTTAGCTCCTGATTCGCAACCAGATGAAGAAACTGTACTGGATGATGAGTTAAGTGAGTATCCAACACTTTATGGTAGCCGTTATAAAGTTAAAAACGTATTAGGCCAAGGCACCACGGGTGCCGTATTTAAAGGCAAGGACATAGTCACTGATCAAATTATCGCCATTAAGGTTCTCAACCTATCATCAGAGCTTGAAGCCAATCAGCTGGAAGAATATAAATTTCGTTTTCATAGAGAAATCGAAACCGCTGGCAATTTAAGCCACCCAAATATAGTAAAAATTCTCGATAGCGGCGAAACAGATGGTTTTGCCTATATCGCCATGGAATATGTTGCGGGTATCAATCTGCGAAGTTACGCACGCGCAGATAGCCTACTGCACCCCAAAACCGTGTTGAAAATCATAGCTCAATGCGCTGATGCCCTCGCTTATTCCCATAAACAAGATCTTATCCACAGGGACATCAAACCTGCAAATATCATCTATAACCAATCCGATGATTACGTTAAGCTGACAGACTTTGGTATTGCAAGAATTCCTGATTCAACTAGAACGCGTGCTGGATCCATTTTAGGCACTCCATTATATATGTCGCCAGAACAACTGGCAGGTGAAAGATTAGATGCACGTTCAGACCTGTATTCATTGGGAGTAACCCTATACCATCTGTTAACAGGCTCGCCACCGTTCCGACCAAAAACCATGGCTGAGTTGATGCGCTCTATCACACAAGAACAACATAAAGATATTTCTGAAATCAACCCTAGCACACCATCATGCATAGCCTGGACCGTAAACAAAGCACTCGAAAAAGCACCAGACAAACGTTTCCAGTCTGCAGCAAGCATGGCCAACAAATTACGCGAATGCGAGATGATGTTAGATAGTTTATGAATCTCAAAGGCACTCTAGATATCGCAGGCCGTTCTAATGTAGGGCTAGTGCGTTCAAACAATGAAGACAAAATTGGTGAAGACCAAGAAATAGGTTTAGTTGTTCTTGCCGATGGCATGGGGGGTTATAAGAGTGGTGAAGTCGCAAGTGAAATTGCGGTAAACACGGTTCTTGAAGAATTGCGCACATCAATACCAGATCTTCCTCCTGGTGAAATTGACGAGCAAACGGGTTACACAAAAGAAAGCTTAGCAGCCAGAAATTCTGTGGTTAAAGCAAACGAAGCTATTTTTTCCATGAGTAGCAACGAAGCACAATATCGCGGCATGGGAACTACTTTAGTAATGGGTATATTTTACGATAACCAAATCACTATTGCTCATGTTGGTGACTCAAGAATGTATCGCTTTCGCGATGGAAAATTACAACAAATCACAGTAGACCATACATTATTACAAGAACTTGTAGATCGCGGCTTCTACACACAAGAAGAAGCCAATACCTCGTTAAATAAAAACCTAGTTACACGAGCTTTAGGCATCGAAGGCAGCATAGCGGTTGATATAAAAGAAGACTTAGCAATGCCTGGCGACATCTACCTTTTGTGCTCCGATGGTCTGACAGATATGGTCGATGATCAGGAAATTCAAGCAGCCGTGACGGCCTTTAGAGACAATCTAGATAAATTAGCTGACAAACTTGTCTCCATAGCTAATGATAACGGTGGGCGTGACAATGTCTCGGTTTTGTTAGCACAACCAAATAAAGAATTCCCAGGCAAGAAAAACTGGAAATCAAAATTCGGTAAATTATTGTCGAAATAGATTATGAGCACACCAAAACTAATTGTAAGTCTTGATGAAAAAGTAGTTGATGAGATCCCAATTGAAAAAGAGATCATCACTATTGGTAGGCGTACTGATAACGACTTGTGTTTAGATAACTTAGCTATCAGTGGATACCATTCACAAATCAGTACTGTATTAGATGATTGCTTTTTAGAAGACTTAGACAGTACCAATGGCACTTTTGTGAATTCAAATATTGTCACAAAACATGCACTTAAAGATGGCGATATCATCGATATCGGTAATCATCGAATCAAGTATGTGAATCACTTAGCGTCTAGCTCAGCTAATAGTGAATTTGAAAAAACACTGATTATGACTGCCACTTCAGAAAGAAAGAATGCACTCAAAGAAGAACAAGACCTGCAAGCTTTAGAAAATCAAATTAATCAGCTTGAAGACGCAATGTGTGACCCTAGCCCTACTGATGAAAATTCAGCTGACTCTTCAAATCTAACAGACGAAAACAACAACAGCGAAGTTGATGATTCACGCAACATAGAAACTACAAATAGAAAATTTGAGCAAGCTATATCATCCAATCCGACTATCAGTTCTATATCTAGTGACGCAGATGATATTCAAATAAATTCACAGCCTCCCTCTTCAAGTATTGGCCGTATTCAAATACTGAATGGGAAAAATAGTGGCAAAGAAATTGTGCTAGACAAATCTTTGACTACTGTAGGGAAACCTGACATTGCAGTAGTGGGCATAACCAAACGAAATACCGGCTACTTCATCATGCACATCGATGGAAATAAAGACACTCCATCAAAACTCAATGGCGAAGTGATCGGCGCAAAAGCAGAACCTATTGAAGATCATGACATTATTGATGTAGCAGGAATCAAACTAGAATTCTTCGTCGAGTAACGAGCACGAACTTGTGTTAGCAAGAGTTGCATCCTAAAAATGCTTTCTGTTTAAATCCTTCTTATTCTAAAAATCTGCCTTCGACCATTAGTGAGCACATGGAAGTGCGAATATGAGTCGCAACATGGATGTTGCATCAGTTTAAATTCTTTCTTGCCCAAATGACCGCTTGCGGCCAATAGCGGTCATTTAAACAAAGCATTATTTCCTAA
>CAYXVH010000246.1:0-5829 GCA_964468615.1 uncultured Thiotrichales bacterium
AACTCCCGACCACCTGGTTCGAAGCCAGGTACTCTATCCAGCTGAGCTACGGGCGCATGAGGTGAGTATAACGGGTTGATAGATATTTTGGATTAGAACAGTATCTATAGATGGCCGACGCGAGCAAACAATACCCAAAACTATTAGCCTTCCTGCAACTATTTTACCCTACATTATATAACGAGTTTAGTCTTCACTCGCAAAAAGCAGATATCGTTGAAGCTAATTTGATCTGCTCAAATAATGCTCACTCTTATCAAGCAATCATATACAGTGAAGATGTAGCCAAAGATGGGGAATTGTTGGAAGTCTATGCAGGAAAAGACTCTATTGCGCCCTATTCCTGGGATTGGCGCTGGGTCTTTGCTGTAAAAGTATTATTTTCAGGAAATGATATTTTCCCAATTAAATTTAAACAAAAAGTAATTGCTCTACCTACTGGGAGAAACCCTCTTACAGAGGTATTTTTTAATATTATACAAGAAGACTTCGTAACTGTACTCGAAAAGATATTAAAACAATCAACTCAAGAGAAAACATCAATACACGAGAGTTACTCAAAATATCTTACTTCTAATAAACTCTAATTTATTTACAAATTTGGTCTAGCGAGCTTTAATTCTTTAGTATTAATACGGAGTTTCGGCTCAGGAAGTGATGACTCGATACGTGCAAGTACATGTTCTGCTGTTGCACGATAGGCCGTTAACTTACCACCAAAAATAGACAACACACGTGGTTTATTTTTTCGATCCCGCAAATATATTGTTTCTCTGGAACGCTGATTGGCATTTTTTCGGCTACGTGGCAATACTCGCAGTCCTGCAAACTTTTTACTAAGCGATAACTTTTTATTTTTTTGCTCAGGAAAATAAAAATAAAATGCATCAAGAAGATATTCTACTTCTTGGTCTAAGGCATGTGTTTTACTAGGATCATCATCAAATATATTTTCCGTTGTTCCAATCATGGTTTCATCATACCAAGGCATCACAAATATAGGCCGTTTGTCTTTTGGGCTTTCAATATAGAAAATCACTTCACCTAGTTGTACTGGCAAGATAATATGTGTGCCTTGCACCAAGTCGACTTGCACATTTTTTTGTTTCGGTTGCACACAATCTACAATACTAGTAGCCCATGGACCTGCAGCATTTACGACGACTTTACTAGTGAGAGTATGTTGTCCTGAATCATTCACATAACTAAGCTTACTTTGATTATCTTCAAGATTAATACTAATGACTTTTGCTTTAAGAATGAGTTCTGCACCGTGCTGCTGTGCTGAATTCATTACAGCCTTGGTTAGCAAACTATCATCAGTTTGAGCTTCGTGATATTGATAAACAGCACGTAGATTTTTCTGATTAATGCCATGCAACTGATTCCATTGACTTTTTTTAACTTTCTTGAAACGGGCATCGGCACTGAAATTACCAAGCAATGCATATAAAGAAAGTCCTGCACGTATCATCCAAGGTGAGCGCTTAGAACTCTTATATATGGGTATATAAACCGGCGTAAGTTTGACTAAATTTGGAGCATTTTTAAGTAAATAACTACGCTCTAGTAAACATTCGCGTACTAAAGAAAATTCGAATTGTTCTAAATAACGCAATCCGCCGTGAATTAGCTTACTGGAACGTGATGACGTGCCTTCTGCAAGGTGGTCATATTGCTCTAACAAAACAGTTTTATATCCACGTGCAGCTGCGGCTTGCGCGACCCCTACTCCGTGAATACCACCTCCGATAATTGCTACATCATAATCCATGTTCTTTACTGAAAATATTCTGAAGTACTAAGCTTTTTGATATCTCCAGTTTCAATCAAATCAACGCCCTGTTCTAATAATTCATACGCAAAACTTGGATTGGTAATGTCATACAGCACCCATCTCCATAGACCATCCCATAAGTCAGATGGTTTATTAATTTTTTTAATATTACAAAACAAGTAATCCGGCTGAAGTTCTTTTGCTTTTAAAAGATATTTTTTATTATATTTTTCTAAAACAAAGCCTGTTGGATAAGATTGCACGCTTTTTATATACTCTATAACCTCTCCCACAAATGAAATTATTACAATATTAAATTTAGCGCCCATTTGCGCATCCAATACTTGATCTACAACTTGACTTAAACCAAAGTGCTCAATACTTTGTCTTTTGATTTCAACGAAAACTGTAATTTTAGAATAAACACTTAGCTTCTCGACCACTTGCTTGAACGTGTTGATCTTTAATAATTCATTTCTATTTTCACTTTGTGTGGATGAGTTAAGATATATTGCATTTATTTCATCAGCAGCAAGATCCCTTACGTTCTTATCAATACCAGTTGTTCTTTTTAAATTATCGTCATGAATAACGATTGGAACCCTGTCTCTTGAAAGCTGGATATCTAACTCAACATAAGTAAATCCAAGTTCAATAGCCGCTTGAAAAGCGAGCATGCTGTTCTCAGGATAGGTGGACATATCACCACGGTGCGCAACCAATCTATTCATCAAAGTATTAACCCTTGTATTGCAGATTTAAAATCACGATAGCGAAGTTGCAGTGCATTGTCCTTAACGGGATAAAACTGCTTGCTTTCTAAAACACCCCAATCAGGACGTTGCATAGCTAACCAGGCTGCACCACGTGAAGTGGCTTCTTTGAAATTTGAAACGACAACACTAACAGAAGATAGATTAGCCAAACACTGGCATAGGTACACATCTTCGCTCATACCACCCGCAACCAATAATTTATTTGTCACAACTCCATGCTTAAGCATTTCTTCAATATTAATCGTTAATAAAAACACGATACTTTCCATCAATGCCGCCATGCACTGTTCATTTGTATAGTCATCATGACTTTTACTTACATCCAGAAATCTTGGACTCACATCACTCCGCCAAAAAGGCGAACCTAAACCACCGACTGTATTAAGAAATACAGGCACTTCCTCAACGATTTGCCAAGATACAGACTCTATATTGTTAATACCCCACTCACTCTCAGCCCACGTCATGGCGGCACCTGCTCCATTCACTGTTCCTTCTAGAGCATATTCTTGTTCGTGTTCAGAACTATAAGTGATACTGGCTAACAAATTCGTGTTTAATACAGGTCGTTGATTACTGTTTGCTAATACAAATGCACCTGTACCCATATTTATAAAAGTGGTTTGTTCTTCTAATTTTCCATAACCATATACTGCACTATTTTGATCTCCGTTTACCAATACTAACGGATAGCCATAGTTCTTTAATGCTCCATATTCAAAATCACTTGGCACAGGCTCAGGTAAATTTGATTCTTCTATAGAAAATGCTTTCAATAAATCTGTATCCCAGCATCTAGTTTGCAAGTTCCACAATAAGGTTCGATGTGCATTTGAATAATCTACATATAATGGCTGTTGTTCGATTAAGTTGAAAATTAAATAGGCTGCAAGCGGCCCGAATTTAAGATTATGTTGCAGTTGAGTCTGTTGAACTCGCTCATTATGCTTTAAAAACCACTGTAACTTAGATGCACCATAGTGTGCAGATAAAGGTAATCCGGTTTTCTCTTTAATAAGCTGTTCATCAATAGCAAAATCTTCCAACTCATCTTGTGCACGAGTATCTAACCAACTTAACGCGGGAGTTATCGCTTCACCGGTTTTTGCATTCCAAGCAACAACGGTTGATCGTTGTGTGGTAAGTGCCACTGCAACATCTTTTAACTTATTATCATTAATAAACTTATGCGCATCAGTCAATGCTGCTTGGCATGAGGCAAGTATCTGTTTGCCATCTTGCTCAATATGCAATGAATCGCGGTAAAAAAGATCAATTTCTTGTTGAGATTTGAAAATAGACTCGCCAGAACAATTGTAGATGATGGCGCGCGTGGAATGCGTTCCTTGGTCGATGACGATTATATGAGAATACGTCATGAACAGAATGAAATTATAGTTAAACTTTACGCTTTATATAGAAAACTAAACGAAACCCTAGCAGTATAGCTAAAATTATAGCGTAGATCATTGGCTCTCTCGTATCAATCTTGACCATCCACCAGAAATGCAACACTGCCAACATCGAAATTAAGTAAACAATTCGATGCAACTGTATCCAACGATATTGTAACCGCTCTACCATTTTATTAGTTGAAGTTACCGCAAGTGGAATTAGTAATATAAATGCAGAAAACCCAGCCGTGATGAACGGGCGTTTGAATACATCATCAATGATTTCACTAAAATCAAAAAATTGATCTAACACAATATAAGAAGATAAGTGCACACAAACATAGAAAAACACAAACAAGCCAAACATGCGTCGATATTGAATAATGTTATGCCAACGTGTGATTCTGATCAGTGGCGAAACTGCTAACGTCAGTAATAAAATTCTTAACGCCCAATCGCCTGTATAACGATTAATGGTTTCAATAGGATTAGCGCCAAACCCTTCTGAATAGAAGCGATAGGCTAACATTGCTAAAGGCACTAGCAATAATATAAAGAGTACGGGCTTAATTTTCTTACCCGATTGGGTGGTTAACACAGTTTTTTGGGTGTTTTATTTTATAACTTAAATGATTATCAGCTTAGAAGTTTTCCTTAAGATCCATACCTGAATATAAGCTAGCCACTTCATCTGCATAGCCATTAAAAGGTATAGTCTCGCGTTTTAAAAATTCCCCAATTCTGCGTTCACGTTTCTGACTCCAACGTGGGTGATCAACATCAGGATTTACATTAGAATAAAATCCATACTCTCTAGGTCCTGCTATATTCCAACTCGTAGCAGGTTGCTCTTCAAGAAAATTAATACTCACAATTGACTTAATACTCTTGAAACCGTATTTCCATGGCACCACCAAACGCAAAGGTGCACCATTTTGATTTGGCAATTCTTTACCGTATAAGCCTACAGCTAATATAGATAACGGATGCATCGCTTCATCAATACGCAAACCTTCACGATAAGGCCATTCCAATACTTGACGTTTTTGCCCAGACAAATTATCTGGATCTAATATAGTTTTAAATTCAACGTACTTTGCTTTAGAAGTTGGTTTAAAACGTTTTAATATTGGACCTAATTCAACGCCTACCCATGGCACCACCATCGACCAGGCTTCTACGCAACGTAGACGATAAATTCTTTCTTCAAGTTTTGCCGGTGATATAAAATCCTCTAATGCATACTCGCCTGTTTCTTCACACTCACCTGAAACTAATACATTCCATGGCTTCACTTTAAGATGTTGTGCATTACGTTTTGGATCCCCTTTGTCTAAACCCAACTCATAAAAATTGTTATAACTCGTTACTGCGTCTAAGGGGGTCAATTCATCTTTGGTTGAAAAATCACTCTTAATAATATTTTCAAAGCTGATATCTGCGGAACCGATGGTAGGCCACAGGAAAGTAGGCGCCATTGATACGGCAGTCATCGAGGCTGATTTTTGTAAGAATTTACGGCGATCCTTATATATCGCTTGGTCGGTTATGTCAGACTCTTTCAAATCCGTTTGTTTGCAGGTTTTTAGCAACATATTCAACGCCTTAGTGGTTATGTCTTAATGATATAAAATTAGAGTGAATTCTATAACAAGGGTTCAATAATACAAAGACCGCTTATACAAGCTATCTGTGTTGTACAAAACAGTGATTTATCGGTATTACGACTAATTAATGAACGATTAATTACTTTTTTTTAGTATTGCAGGAAACCATTGAGCGTTGTGCGTGTCATAAAAACTAGATTGAAGGGCATGAAGAGTGTATAACTATGCGCCACTAGTGGCGCAATAGAGCACAAAAGCCACAGATACACCAACAG
>CAYXVH010000247.1:0-3334 GCA_964468615.1 uncultured Thiotrichales bacterium
TCGGCTTAGCGGTCAGCTCTTCTAACAGAAATATTTTCCCAGTCGACACGTTAGTACCATCAGACGCATCATACATAGATATATTTCTCACGAAATAAGACGTTTGTGGCACAATTTGTGTCAATAGAGGAGCAGGAGCAACATCGGTCGCAGCTGCTTTGGCGATTTCTCCATTGAAGTAAAAAATTAAACTGTTAACTATAGCCATTATTGATCTCCTCCTTCATTGCTTGTCACTTTTTTTTCAGGTGCAACCTGCTTAGGTTTTTTAATGGGAGTAGCAGCCATATCACCCTCTATAGTAACTGATGCTTTCTCTATCGTAGGCATGTCAGGTTCATCATATTGTATACCCGCAGGCTTAGCCCCTGAAGTAATTTCGGCTGGTGTGCCTGGTAAAAGACCAGTGCTGGCAGTTGTAAGTACTGTATCGTCAATTGCGATAATGCACGCAGCGTATGGCGCTGTGCGGTCAATCGAAAAAATACCAAACATTTGGAATCTTACTGGAACTAGTGTGCCGTCTGGCAAATACGACAACCTATAGCTCACAAAGCCCTCTGACCACAAATGCCCAGCGTGATTATTAGGATTGTGATTTAAGGACAATAGGCTTGTTGGAACATATGTGAGGGTCATTCTGTCGTCCCAAAATGCGTAGTAGCACTTTTTACCATTATAATCTATCAGATAGGCATCTGGGATATTCGTATGAATGATGACATTAGCTCCCATCCCCGTAGTATAGCTATACACTCCAGCGTCAGCACCGTATTCCGCTGAAGCCAAAGCAGAGCCAAACGAACAACAGTTTCTTTTTAAGATGTCTTTTTCTAAAAGTGGAATAGCACCAGCTGGAAGCATAATGTGCAGTCGACCTGTTGGCATGTTGCGCAAATGAGGCTTTAAAGTAGCGCCTCTTATGCTATCAATCAGCCCAACTAGTTGGGCCTCGGTTGTCACGTGGAAGTACAGCACACCATCCTTCTTCATGGTTGCAACCGCACTGTGACCTTCTTTGTTTGACACGACAACATCTCGGGTGATACCCGCTACTAGCTCATGCAGTATTGTAAGGGGAAGCACGTCCTTTGCCTCTCGCAAGATCAGATCTGAGATGAACGCCATCATTGATCCTTCACTACCGCCCATGCGAGCCCTCAGAGTGATGAACTCGCACAGCGTCGTATCTTTTTGCAAAGCATACAGTCCGAGCCGAACCAAGCGGCTTGAATATTTATTAAATTGAGGAATTATCTTCGAATCAGCACAAGTAATTTTGTGCATTGGCTCAAGCCCCTTAGCCTCTAAGGTCTCATTTGACATTGCAGATGCACGCTTGATTCTAATAGTTCTCATGAACGGGTAATACAGCCTTGCGGGCTCAAAGCCAACTTGCGCTGCGATTGCGTCAAAGCACACGGCATAACGAGAAAAATTCAGCAGTGTTGCAGGTAAACTAGACATTATTTATCCTCCCAAAGTTGAGGGTTATTAGCAATGAATTCTGGTATTCTGTTCTCGTTAGCAGGGTTGAACTTGAAAAATCCTTCTTTCTCAAACGCAGCACGTGCCCTGTCATTAACTTTTTCACTGTGAGCAGTGTAGTCAACACTGCCAGAGGCAATAACTGGCGGTGCTGGCTCTTGCTTAGGAGGTGGTTTGGCTTTTTCGAATGCATCAGTAACCATGTGCGCAAGCCGAGATGCCATTTCGTCAAACTTCTTATCAAAAGAATTTTGCATATCGATTTTTTGCTGCTCGAAGGTATTTTGCTCACTTGCATCAGTGGCAGATTTACTATCGTCAACATTGTTTTTTTCATTCATTTATTTTCCTTGTAAAGACCATAGATCCAGACTATTATAACATATAATAAAACTCTTGGAAACACTGGTATGCTTGAATTAGACGAATATTACAACCTCAATAAATATAAGATTGCACAGCAAAATTTAATCGCATTTTTGGGGCATTATACGCCTCTTTTTCCGAACAATGATTTTGCTTATTTTGCACTAAAAAGAAGGGTAGATATTCCTGACAATATGCTAGCTTTTGATGATATGTGTACAAGACAACAAATGATTTTTAAAGCATCTGCACAACGCATCGATAATAGCTTGAGTGTCGCATCTAATACGGCAGCATCCTTGATCATGAACTGCTTTGATCAACAAGTTGAAAGCATTAGTGGCAAGCTTCGTTATTTGCTTCATCGAATAATAAAACACTATATTGATTTTGGTTTTGTTGTTTTGGAGAAGAAAAAAAATAAATATGTTATATATAACCCAATCGATACGCTCGCTTATATTAGTCCTGAGGGTGAGCATGTGTTCGTCTCAGAGCGTCTATTTGAAAAAAAGCGGAACAAAGTGTTTGCCCGACGAGTTGACTCAGGGTGGGACTGGGCTTATGGAGGCTCTGTTACAAAAAGAATTGATGATGAACATTTTTTATTATCGCCTATAAACGATGCTGCTAGCGGCATATTATCGCTAGAATCGCAATTATTAGCTAACTATTACACTTTTTTGATCACCTACGATGTTGATTACGCTGTGTTACCTCCATTATCAGATCTTGGTGGCAGCACACAAGGTGGCGTTGGCAAGATATTCCCTATGGCACTTAATGAAGCGCCTGAGGACACACAGCCCTTCTTATGTCAAAAAACGTACGAAAGATCCCCTGCAATAGAGATTCTAAGAGCTGGTATCGAGCTCATGAAAACTAACGTAATCCAAAGCTACAACATCGAAATGTTGCGTGAGGATCCCAGCTCATTGGAAGTGGTGCATACCATGGCATATTTTTTGTCCAAAGTTCTAGCAAACCACGGGGAGAAAATCAAACTGAGAGTTGCTCCCTCTAAGCAAGAAGTAATGCATAACCAAGAGCTATTCCAGATGATCGAAATGATGGCTGCGATCGATCCTATGGTAAAAAACCAGTTCAATGCTCGCCCCATTTTAGAGCAGCTGTTTAAAAAGTATGGGTTTGCAAGCGCCCTATTGAACAGAGTTGAAGCTGCACAAAAACTAAATGTTTCAGCGACGATGCAAGCCCAGCAAGTACAAAAATAAATATGCTAATAGCACGCCGATTATCGACTTGAATAACGAAGGTAACATTTACATTGCGGCCTCAGCTATGGCTAGCATGCCATGCATAAGGGCACTAAAAAATGCAGATCTATGTTGAGAATCGATTTTGTCTTCGGCAGCGAATTTCTTTTGCAGTAGAGATTTCTCAGCCTGATCAGCCTCATCCTGTAAAACTCTGCTTTGCCGCAAAGCTTGCATACCAGGCGCACCACTTACCCCAAAAG
>CAYXVH010000248.1:0-16094 GCA_964468615.1 uncultured Thiotrichales bacterium
GCCGTTTCGCAATAGTGCTTATAAGCATTTAACTTAATCATTCTTATTCAATTAACTTAAACGTATTTACGTTAATTACTTTTATTAAATGTATTAGTATATATGGTCATAGGGATATATAGCGATATATACTTATGCCTAGTATAAAAATAAATATAATTTTTGCTTATTCTTAATATTCATATATTTTATTACTTAATTTGTGCGTATTTTTAGATATTATTCTTTTCATATTAGAATATTTTTAAAAAATAGAAATAATGAAGAAGCAAATAAACGAGGCATGATTTAAGAATATTAAAGAAAATTGGTTCAAATACTGCTAAATACTTATGATTTAAATAAAATTAGGAAGAGTAGATAATTATCTCCATTGTTTTTCTTCAAGTGTCCAACTCCCTCCAGGTAGTTCTCCATCCTTTATAAAATTATCTACTACATTTTTAAGTAGACTAGAAGCACCATTTTTATAATCGTTTGCAGGCAATGCGGACCCAAAAGCAATGGAACCTGTGCTAAACACGGCACCATTATTGGGTGCTGTAAAATAAGTTATATCTGCACGTACACGATAATCCAAACTCCCTACTAATCCTGCATAGGCATACAAAAGCTCTTCCGTTACAACCACATAGTTATCACTATGACCTCCCGATGAGGCAATTATTTTAGTATGCGGTGGTGTTCCTAAAGATAGATCGTAGCGGTCTAACTCAATACCTGCTGCACCACCATAGGCTAAGCCTTCATCTCCAAAAACTTCATCCTCAATTCCATCTGTGAGCCAGGAAACGGTTCGGTGATAGCTATCAGGCATTTTTCTAAATGGTGCACAAGTTTCAAAACCTTCTGCAATAAAACCAACACCGGTAAGTTTTTGTGGTGCACGCCCACGCGTTCTCCATAAACCACTTTTTTCTCCTGTGGTTTGTAAATAGTGTTCCCCAGCTTTTGCTGCCCAAGCCCGCATACCTGAATCTAATTTTCTTACTTCCATACACCAAGGTTCTTCTTCATAAAAACCTACGCACCAGTAATAACCATTACCACCCATATAAATGAGTCGACCACCTTGAGCAACAAAGTCTTCTTGTGCATCTAACATTCGTTCCGAAACATATTCAGGATGTGTGCCAGTCATTACACAATTATAGGGTTCTAGTGCACTTAATCCTTCTCGGTGTAAGTCTTCATCTGTAATAACGTCATAGTCATAACCACTCGCTTCAAGCCAAGCAATAATGGAAAGATCAGCAGGAAACTGCCATGGCACGTTCATGCTTGATATACGATATTTTGGTCGCATATTAACGATAGGTCTTTTGTATGAACTGAACGACACACCTGCACCATCTTCATAACTGTCATAAGTAGACAACCCAAATTCACGATTTTTATAAATCTCAATATCGACATCAGTTATAACAGGTGGCTGACCTGTCATGGGTTGTATTATTTGTGCATCAAAACTTAATTTTTCATTTGCGTATGCAAGATAGCTTGCAGTAGGAACCAAAAAACAAAGTTTAGATGCAGGCTTTGCAGGTCGTACAAAAAAGACTACATATTCTTCGCCTAGCCCATTTCCACTACCAGCTGTTAAACGAAACGCATAAACTCCACTTTTCAAATTTGCAGGCACCTGCATTGACTTAGTGACCTCCCAATTACAATCGGTAACCGATTCAGGGTGAAACTCAATCCCCCCATACTCTTGCGGCGCAAGCCTGAAGCAATCATTTTTCCCAGCCCAATTCCATCCAGTTAAACCTCGAATGGGATGATTGACACCTGTTGCGTTAAGTTTATGCGGCCCTGTATCGACTACCGTATTTTCTATTCCATTTTCTGAATATCCTTCTGTAGTGTCCCAGTAGGCTAAAATAGAATCTTGAGGAGGCAATTTTCCTGAACAGACTTTATCTAATTCATCGCGCGATAAAGATCGATTACAAATACCCGGTCGATCAATTTTCCCAAAATACATATCGTTAACAAATTTTCCTCTTAATTCATGAAAATCTAACGCCCCAGCAATCATGAATGGAACATCTTGCCTATTTTTCTGTTTGAATCTAAAGATAGTTTGCATATGCGAGCGAAAATCATACGGCGCGACTTTCCCAATTAACGAGTTATAGCGATTCATAACCCCTTCTTGATAAAGAGTAGCTTTGCCACTTTTATGGTCAAAACTTGCGGCAACGAAATACCAGGTCTTATTTATTAACGGTAATTCAGAAGTAACATAATCAACTTCTGTGCCATCACCCACCCAAAACTCGAGATGCCCTTGTGGATTAATACCTATTCCATAACCTTCGTTGGTACGTGCATCAACCCTACCCAATAGTGTTTGGCGCAAACCTCTTTTTGGAACAGTAGGCCAGATGTAACAAAATATTGTGAAACTTCCATCTATATTCAAATGTAGATTAGGATCATCAACCTCCAAATAAGAACCAAGTTGAGTGAACTGTTTTTTAACGTCCCATTGCCCATTCAACGAGCACTCTACTTCTTCTTCTACAAATCCTGGGCCGTCTACATGTTCGTCACCATGTATAAGACGCACAAGTTGTGCGTCAGCTGTTCCTGTACCATCTGCATTTACATGGATATCAATATCTTCGCCTTGCTTAACTGATATTTTATTTGTATACCCAAATATCTTGATCTCAGCCATTTTTTATTATTCCTAAATTAAATTACTACCCATTAATTTTAAGATTCCATTAGAGCACGAATGCGTTTTAAAAATACTCCATGATAAGCCTCTTCAATCGTTTTAAATTCTTTATCATCAACCATTCGAGGTGGCTCACCTCTCACACCCGAAAGTGCAATGATTTTGAATGAGTCGCTCTGCTTATCATGTTTTATTGCATATTTATTTTTTTGCGGAGCACTACTGAAAAAATGTAACAATCTCGACAAAGGCTCACTATGCTGCCCATGAGAGTTGTTTTCATGTTCTTGAATCACATCTTCACAGACTAAGGTTTTTAGAAACTCGCATTGCTTTTTATCGAAATATTCTCGATAAACAATATCTTTATCCTTTATTTCAATTTTTTCTTCGCTAGACATGGTTTAATACTTTGTATTTACTATTATGATTCCAATAAATCGTATATACGCCTTACAAAAACACCGTGATAGGCATCTTCAATTGTATTGTATTCTTTGTCTTCAACTAATCGTGGAGACATTCCTCTTACACCAGAGAATGCTACGATTTTAAAATTGTTGGAATTTTCATCTCGCTTAATAGCGTATTTATCATTTTGAGGAACGCGACGAAAATAAAGCAGTAGCCTCTCTAGTGCTTCACTATGCTGTCCTAGAGGTTTATTTTTATGCTCATCCATGATTTCATCACAAACTAAATTTTTTAAGTAATCTCTTTGCATCTTGTCAAAACGCCTATGATAGAGATAATCCTTATCGCAAATCTCAGTCGCTTCTTCTGGCAATGCTTCACCACCTTTTTCAGTGCGAGTCGATCGCCATTCGCCTTTCTTTTTATCCCGCCAAGCACGAAATTGTTTTTTCATGCCAAATAGACCTTTATTTAAAAATAACACGACGAATAGCATTAACAGTCCTATCATGATGTGTCTTATCGGCCCTAAAGTAATTAAAACTTTATCCAAAAAAACCACAATAAGTGTCCCAATTATTGCTCCTTCTGCTTTTCCGATACCTCCAATTGTAAGCATAGCCAAGCCGAGCAACAGCGTGTCAAAACTAAATATTGAAAAAGCCACCCCTCTGTAATGGGCTGCATAAAAACCGCCAATGAACCCAAGCGCAACCGAAGAAATAAGAAATACAGTAATTCTTGCCTGCTTATAATTAACACCCGTTGCTTCTGCAAACGCTTCTCTTTTTTCGGGTGCCATTTTTAACAAGCGACCAAGACGTTTACCATCAACAAATCTAAACAGAAAAAGTGCAGCGATTAATAGTGCAAATGCACCATAGTACGAAACCATTGACTGCATTAATGGCGGCCAATCAGAATTTATGTACGTTGAAGCACCATATAAACCTCCAGATGCAGAACCAAATTCTTTTGATGTTACAACATAAACTCTACATAGTTCGTTTAATCCTAAGGTTAACAACGCATAATAAAATCCATCTAAGCGCATTGCCGGCAATGCAATAATTCCTCCAAAAATAAATCCGATAGCCATTCCGATTAACGGTAATGACCACCAGGGGTAGCCTAAATTTATCGACAACCATGAAGTACAAAATGCTGCCACTCCTACTACAGCATAAGTGGCAAGCGAAAAAATACTCGCGGTACCAATCACTAACGTCCAACATACATTAATTGCCGCAAATATCCCAAATACAGCTCCAGCCGTAAGAAGAGTATTTTTCATATTCTCAGGAAAGAAAAAAGGAGCTAAAGCTAAAGCCGCCAAGGCAATTGCCCAATAGATAGGGCGTTTATCTACAATTAGTTTTTGAGCTTTAAGAGACTTTTTATTGTAATAGCCTCGTATGTGTAACAAGGTTCGTCTTGTTGGCCACCACCTCAATCTTTTCCAAAGGCGAGCGCCATGATTTTTCCATTTATATATATATTTAAATCGACCTACTTTATAAAGCGGAACTTTATAGGTTTTATTTTTATCCCAAACTGATCTTGGATCCTCAACTTTTATAGAAGGAACCTCATAATTCCCGCCTTTAGCTCCCCAAACCGCTAATGGATTCTTCCATGTATAATTATTGTTTTTACTCATTGCTCTCGTGCTTTATCCAAAAGACCCGCAATACCTCTTGGCCTGATGATTAATATTGTAATAATCACAAGGAATTGTGTGATTAATACATATTGTCCGCCTAATAATCTTGATGTAAGCGCTTCGGTGATACCTAGAATGATGGCTGCAATCACTGCACCTTGCACGCTCCCCAGACCACCACATAAAGCTATGCTCACACCTTTAATTAATGGCGTTAAACCACTAAATGGTGAAATATAATAAGTCTGTGACAGAAGTACAGCAGAAAGACCTGCCATGCCTCCAGTAATAGCCATTACATAAAAGCCCGTTTTTCTTATACCAATGCCAACAATAGAAGCCGCATGAGGGTTCATCATCATGGCTCTAATTTCTAAACCTCTTCTACTGGATTTCATCCACAGCACAACAAATATCAACATTAAAATCGAACAAACAACAATTCCAATTTTATCGGAAGTTAAAACTGTGTTTCCTATTGAGACTTTCCAATAACCAAACACTTCAGGAAGCGCTTTATTTTTAGGACCAAAATACCAAAGCAAACATTGCGAACCAATTAAGCTAATTGCCAGCGTTCCAATCATGCCTCTAATCGTAAAATTTGGTTTGTCATGCAGTGGTATAAACACCAGCATACAAATAATGATTCCGCCAAGCGCCCCAACTAATATTCCTGCAGTAAGGACAACTACTGGATGATCGGAAAGCATTCTAGATGCTAAGTAGGCTCCATATCCTGCAAATGAAAAAATAAATCCATAACTTAAGTTAAGTAATCCCAAACTTGACCAAGTAATGGATACTGCAACCGCAATCAGACCATAAATACAGGCCACTATTGTTGCATTTATTAAAATAAAGCTTATATCCAAATCGAAATCACCTTAATTACTTTAATTGGGTTACTTTAAGTGCATGGATAAAGCAGAAGATGCTTCACCTTTTAATTTTCCGGCATGCATACCTATCACACGATCAACCTTACCTTCTAATAGAGCCACGTTTTGCTCGGCAATGATCATTGCTGAATTACTCAGTTCTATTTTCAACAATGCCTCCATCACTCCCTTACCAATTTTTGGTGCCAACCCTAAAGACGGTTCATCTGCAAGATATAGTTTCGCATCCGTCATCAACCCTCTTCCAATTGAAACCATTCTTCGCTCTCCTCCAGACAATCGTGCAACTGGAGTTTTTAGTAGCTTTTTTAATGGTTCAAATAAATCTAAAACTTGTTCTTTTCTTTGTTTTCGAGTTTTCCAGGCTTGCTTAGTGAAAGCGCCACTATCGAGATGCTCTTCCACTGTTAAACCATGAAAAATTTCATCCCCTTGAGGCATTATTGCAAGCCCTTGTCTAACAATTAGATGTGTAAAACGTCCTGGACCTTGACTACGTGTTCTACCTATTTGATTTCCATTAAATAAAATTGAACCACGTTGCCAACCTGTTAGTCCCGCGATGCCATAAAACAGTGTGGTTTTCCCATGCCCATTCAAACCAACCAAGCCAACCCGCTCACCAGAACTAATGATCAAATCTAAATCATGTATAACTCGTAATGGACCGTAACCTGCTGATAATCCTTTAACATTTAAAATTTCACCCATTAGACCGTCTCAAAATATGCAGCGCGAACTTCTGGGCTATCAATAATTTCATTTAGCGTGCCTTTGGCAATGACTTCTCCCGCATCCATTACAATTACCTTATCTGCGATGGTATCCAGCAATTCAATTCTATGCTCTACAATCATTACAGTAATATTCATTTCCTTAGAAAGCATTCTAAGAATTTCATCAATCTCATCAATTTCAGAATTAATTAATCCAGCAGCAGGCTCATCCATTAACAACAGCTCAGGTTTATGCATAAGAATATTTGCCAGTAATAGTTTGCGTCGGTTGAATGTTTTAAGTTGTGTGTTTAACACGTTATCATCCACAACAAAGTCAACTAGATCGGCTGCGTATTCCGCATCGAAGCGTGTGAGATAGGGCTTATATGCTTGCCTTACAGCTTTAAATGTTTCACCTACAGTAAGGTCTTCTGGTACAACTGGTGTTTGAAAAGTTCTGCCGATACCGATGCGTGCACGCTCATGAAAATTCATACTAGTTATGTTTTTTTCTTTATAAATAACATTCCCAGTTTTTGGTGTGTACCTACCTGAAAGAATTTCAAGTAGGCTGGTTTTACCTGCACCATTTGGACCAATGATGCCTAGTACCTCCCCAGGACTTACTTCTAGATCTATGTCACGTAAGATTTCCCTGCCACCCAGATCGAGTGACAAGTTTTCGCATGAAAATAACGGAGCGGAAGAATGATCATCCATGATTCCCGCCCCGCTATTCTTTTACGTTATCCCCACCATGGTGCAGGTTGCATCTTAGTTTCCGCAATTGCATCCGGCCAAATGATCTTGTGCTGAACATCTTGTACCTGCACAAAAAGTTGACTCATACCGGTCTCATGCGAATCGGATTGATTGCCGAATCCATTATCTGGGTAGTGCAGTGCTTCTTGATATTCATTATCCATGTCCATCATTCCACACACACCTCTATCTGGATTCGCTCTAACCCAATCACAATTTTTCTTGAAATCTTCCGGTGTTGTAGCCAGAGCCTTAGTGGCATTCCATGATTTCTCAAGATACTTAACAATGTCGTACCCATTACCCGTATAAACAAGACCCATGGTATTTCTTTCATAATCACCAAATTCAGGGAAGCGCTTCAAATACTTCTTCCTGAAATCTTGTCCTGTTTTATCACCATAGACTCCTAACACGGTACTCCAACAAAATCCTTCTGTTGCACGACCTCCAAGTTCTAAAAACTCAGGTTGTGATGGCCCATATTGGAGATAAACCAGTGAATCTTTAACAGGATCAGAAACAAATTGTTTACAAAATGCTGCGTATTCAGAGGCTACCCAGTGATCAATCATAATTGCACCGGCATCCACTTCTTTAAGTCTTTGCATTACTGGTGACCAATCATTTACTGGGTATTGAATATCCGTCACTTCTGCCAACTCAAAATCATATTTTGGAATAGATTCTCTAGCAGCTTTAAGAATAGTTTGGTTGTAACCTACCTGTTCAGCAACGATGTGTATCTTTCTATTCTTAGGTTTCCAACCTTGCTCTTTTTCCATTTGTTGAAGCCATAAAGGATAAGTCCAACCGTAATTCACTTCAGATGGATCAGTTTGTAGAATATGACTGTATTTATCAGGCTCTGCTTTATATGCTTCGGTTGCATTGCGCTGTGTGTTACCTTGCAAATATGGACATTTATATTTTGCAGATTCGTCCATGGCAGGAATTGGTGCAAATAAAAATGCATTAGAAATCGCATGTACTTTCTTATCAATACATGCCGCAATGGATTGCCTACAACTTTCAGGATTTAGTTTATCGACATCAGGTACAAATAGTTCTAGCTCTCTTCCTTGAATGCCACCTGCAGCATTAATTTCTTCCTGAGCAAGGATCGATCCATTCAGATGATCTTGATCATCCGCAACACCATATGGTGTAGACAACGATGACGGAATGCCTAATAAAATTTTATCCGATGCATCCACACGCCTAACCCATGGAGCAGGAAAAGCAGAAATCGCAGCTCCTGCTGCCACACCTTTTAAAATTTTACGCCTTGTTTGTTGGTTTTTATTCAACCTTTTTTCTTTTTTACTCATAGATGAGTCCTCCAAATAAAAAATAATTAATGAGGTATCGAATGATTAAGCGCTGAACACAGCAAAGCGGTGTCACAGTAGTGTTTATAAGTATTTAATTTGCCATCCTTCGCTGTCCACAAGTGAACCGTTTGCACTTCAACATCTTGGCCAGATGCTGTAGCTTTGGTTCGGTATAAACCTTGTACAATAATATTAGCGTCATCAACTTCAATATATTTTTGTGGAATCGCTTCCCAAAAATCAAAGTGATTACCTAACTTGTCAAAAAAATCCAAAGAAGCTTGTAATCCAATTTGATCTCCACCAAATGGAAATCCCGGCATAATTCCAAAGATAAAATCATCTGATAAAACTTCAGATAATTCGCCCCCACCATTTACAAGTTCATAAAAACGTTCAGCTAGTTCTTTAATATTTTTACTCATACTTATACCTTTTTTTATTAGACCTAGGCTTATTAATATGGCTACTTTCAATTAACGTAAAAGTATTTACGTTAATCACTTTTATAAAATCAATTGGTTTATATGGCCATAAGTATATAGAAGGATATATACTTATGGCTAGCATAAAAAATTATAAATAATATAAATATTACTTATTTTTAATATACATAAATTTAATTAAATAAGTTGCCCTTATTTTTTATATAGCTTCGTGCTCATATTAGAAATGTTTTTATACATTCAAGATCATGAAGAACATAAACGAGACATCACTTAAGAATATTCATCTAACTTGAATATCTGTTTATAAAATAATTGTAAGAAATTTTCAGATGATACAAATTAACCAAGTGCTTGGTCATTCACATGATTCAAATCTATCGAATCAACTACACGATTTATCACACCATAATAAAGTCGAATATATTATTTTAGATCACGCAAATTTACAGCGTCGGCGTTTTCGTACTCAAACAGATCAAGGTACAGATTGCGCAGTAACCATATCTCGTGACAACAAACTATCTAACGGCGCAGTTTTATTATTAGAAGAAGACCGCGCTATCGTAGTAAAAATGGCTGAAGATCAGTGGCTTTCACTCCACCCTAAAGATATTTCCAGCGCAATTGAACTTGGCTACTTTGCTGGCAATATGCATTGGCGTGTTAAATTTGAAAATGAACGCCTTGATATTGCGCTTGAAAGTCCTAAAGAAATTTATCTCGATCGATTAAAAGATTTCTTTTCCCAAAATAAAATTACCCTTGTTTAGCCATGACTGAAGAAGAGCAGATACTCACTCTTTTACAGCATGGCGATAGCTTTTTCCCATCTGGTGCTGTGTCATTTTCTTGGGGATTGGAAATGTTAAATAATGACCACGTCATCACTTCAATTAAGGAGCTCGATAATTTTATTGAAAACCAACTCATAGAAAGATGGGGACCCTTTGAGCGTGTTGTTTTGGCTCATACCTATGGCCATGCCGATGATATCGAACATGTTATTTCCATTGATAAACTCATTGAATGCATGACTTTAGCGACTGAATTAAGAGAGGGATCTAAAAGATTGGGATCTGCTCTTTTAACTACGTACCAGCAACTAAACAACCCAACAGCAGACCGTTACCTCAAGCTAAGTTATGAAGGCAAAGCACTTGGCCACTTACCTATTGCTCAAGCACTGATATGGGCTTCAATAGGACTATCTCGTAATTCTGTATTGATGCTATCCGCATATAACTTTTGTGTTTCAGTGCTGGGCGCGGCGTTGAGACTTGGCATGGTTGGCCATATAGATTGCCAGAAAAGCTTAACTAAATCTCAACAATTAATAACCGAGATCGTAGCTTGGCCTATTCCAGCTATAGAAGAGATTCATGCCTTCACCCCTTTTGCCGAAATTGCATCGATGCGTCATGAATATTCTGAAACAAGGCTATTTGCAAACTAAAATATTATTAAAAGATTCGGAGATAAACCATGCTACTCACACCAACTGAATTAGAGCGTTTAACTATTTACACTGCAGCCGAACTTGCAAGAAAAAGAAGAGGAAAAGGGCTGAAATTAAATCATCCTGAAGCAACGGCCATTATTGCAGAAGAAAATTTAGAAGGAGCAAGAGAAGGCCGAAGCGTTGCAGAAATGATTAGTTATGGTTCGACATTATTAACTTCCGATGATGTCATGCCTGGTGTAGGAGACATGATGCATATGCTTCAAGTTGAGGCTACCTTCCCTGATGGTACCAAATTAGTCACCGTACATGAGCCAATTCGATCAGGCAAAAATAAAACAAAAGAAAATATCGTACCTGGAGAAATTATAGCTGGTGATGGCGACGTAAAAATTAATGCTGAAAAACGCTCAATTAAATTGAAAGTACTTAATACAGGTGACCGCCCTGTGCAAATTGGCAGCCATTTTCACTTTTTTGAGGTAAATCCAGAATTAGACTTTAAACGCAAAGATGCTTTTGGAAAGCACTTAGATATCCCCGCCGGTACAGCAGTGCGCTTTGAGCCAGGTGAAAGTAAAGAAGTACAACTAGTTAAATTTGGCGGCGCTGGAGAAGTACATGGCTTAAACAGCTTAACGAACGGCTCAACTACTAGCGAAGTTAAAAAACAAGAAGCCTTGCTACAAGCTAAAAATCGTGGATTTAAAGGGGCATAAGAAAATGATTAAAATTTCAAGAAAAGAATATGCAGCTATGTATGGCCCCACAAAAGGGGATGCAGTACGTCTTGGAGACACCTCTTTGTTAGCAGAAGTAGAACATGACTATGCAGTACCAGGTGATGAATGTTTGCATGGTGGCGGTAAAACTTTACGCGATGGCTTGGGATTAACTCCGGGCTATGACAGTGCAGCAGGGTCCTTAGACATGTTGATTAGTAATGCACTGGTAATTGATCCCGTATTAGGCATTGTCAAAGCGGATATTGGAATTAAAGAAGGCAATATTGCAGGCGTCGGCAAAGCAGGCAACCCTGCCACCATGGACAATGTTGATCCTGATCTTGTTTGCGGTGCTGCAACTACGGTTCGTGATGCGGAGGGACTTATCGCAACTCCTGGTGGAATAGACGTTCATGTGCATTTTGATAGTGCACAGTTATGTGAACATGCCATCGGTTCAGGCATTACCACTATGCTGGGTGGATCGTTAGGTCCGATTACCGTTGGTATTGACTGTGGCGGAGCATGGAATGTTGGCAAGATGTTACAAGCTTCTGAACAATGGCCAATAAATTTTGGATTCTTAGGTCGCGGTAATTCATCTAAGCCTAGATCTCTAATTGATCAACTTGCAGGTGGCTGTTTAGGACTAAAAATTCATGAAGATTGGGGCGCTATGCCAGCAGTTATAGATACCTGCCTGACTGTTGCTGACGACTTAGATTTTCAGGTTCAGCTTCATACCGACACACTTAATGAAAGTGGCTTTGTTGAAAATACAATAGCTGCCATCAATGGTCGCACTATTCATATGTACCACACCGAAGGTGCTGGTGGAGGACACGCTCCCGACATCATTCGTGTTGCAGGTGAATACAATTGCCTACCCTCCTCTACTAACCCAACCAATCCATACACAATTAATACATTTGATGAACATTTAGACATGACCATGGTATGTCATCATTTGAATCCTGCTATTCCTGAAGATGTCGCCTTTGCAGAAAGTCGTATTCGTGCACAAACTATTGCAGCAGAAGATGTAATGCATGATCTTGGTGCAATTTCTATGTTGGGTTCAGATAGTCAAGGTATGGGACGTATCAACGAAGTAATTTGTCGAACTTGGCAGTTGGCGAGCAAGATGAAAGATCAACGTGGTCGACTTAAGGAAGAACAAACGAAGGTTGGAGATAATGAAAGAATAAAACGTTATATCGCAAAATATACCATCAACGCCGCACGTACATTTGGGATTGATCAATACATCGGTTCTTTAGAAAAAGGAAAAATGGCAGATGTAGTGTTATGGAAACCTGCATTTTTTGGAATTAAGCCAGAATTAATTATAAAAGGTGGTTTTATAGTTTGGTCTGCAATGGGTGATAGTGCTGCTTCACTCATGACCTGCGAACCCTTGGCGATGCGACCTCAGTGGGGAGCGTTCGGAAATGCTAAACAACAGCTGAGTGCAAACTTTGTAAACCAATCTGCTGTAGATGCCAATATCGGTGAAAAGTTACAACTACAAAAAACTTGCCTTGCTGCGCAAGGAACTCGAAAACTTAATAAAGGCCATATGTTACACAACGATAGTTGCCCTAAAGTAACGGTTAATCCTAATACATTCGATGTATTTGTTGATGGTGATCTGGCTACTTGCGAACCCGCTGAAACATTACCATTAACGCAGCGATACATGCTTCGATGAACAAACAAGCTTCTCAAAATGGTCCCGCGCGAGTGGGCATTGGTGGACCTGTAGGTTCAGGTAAAACTGCACTGATCGAACAATTAATTCCTTTCTTTATTAATCGTGAAAATGAAATTGCAATTGTAACTAATGATTTAGTTACACGTGAAGATGCTATACGTTTACAACAATCTGGTTTGCTTGCACCTGAGCGAGTGGTTGCAGTAGAGGCAGGGGCTTGCCCACACACGGTCATACGAGAAGATCCTACATTAAACATACAAGCAGCAAATCGATTAGACCAAAAGTTTGAAAACTTAGACATTATATTGATTGAAAGTGGTGGCGATAATCTTGCCTCTACTTTCTCTTTAGATCTTGTGGATTATTGGATGTTTGTAATTGACACTTCTGAAGGTGATGACATACCCCGTAAACGTGGGCCAGGCATTGTGCAATCTGACTTACTAGTAATTAATAAAATTGATATTGCTAAGTATGTAGGCGCAGATATTGATCTTATGGTTAAAGAAGGACAAGAAGTTAGAGGCAACAAACCATTAGTACTTACTAATTGTAAAACAGGACAAGGAATTGAAAATGTGGCAAACCACATTATTAATAACGTGCTTTTTAAATAGTATAAATAATTAATGACTGATTTATCATTAGAGTTTGCAAAAAATGCTGATGGGAAGACATTTCTTGAAAACCAATATGCGTCGTATCCTTTTCACATATGCAGAACTCAATATTTTGAAAATGATCCGCCTGGAATGGCTAATATTTACATTCAATCTGCTTCAGGCGGAATTTATGAAAACGAGCGCCTAACAACTAATGTTACTGCTAATGCGAACTCATTCAGTCACGTTACTACTCAAGCCTCAACCATTGTACATGGTATGACGGATGGCGACGCACACCAAACTGTAAATATTAACGCTACAGACAATTCATATACAGAATATGTTTCTGATCCGTTAATACTCTTCCCAACGTCTAAACTGAGCTCGACTATTAATGTATTTGCAAATCAAACTAGCACCGCCATCATCGCAGATGCTTTTTTACTACATTTTCTAAATGGCGAAGACCAACTCTTTAAACAGTTAAAAAGTTATTTGCAAATACACGATGAAAATAATCAAATGCTGGCTAAAGATGTCTACATAATTAATCCAAAAAATTTTTTATCTGCTGAACGTAAATATATCGGCATGGGAACGATCTCAATCATAAATCGTTCAATTAACAATAAAAACTTATTAGAACAATTGCAAGAAACCATTAAAACCAACGAAAATGTTTATGGAGGAGCTACTTTATTACCGAATAACTGCGGAATCATAATTAAGTTTTTAGCACCTGATGGAGATTTCCTAAAAAAGACAATAACTCAACTATGGATGGATATTAGAGAGTCTTTAATAGGCACTAAACCAAACATACGAAAAAAATAAGCATACGTTGTAAAATGACTCTACTATTTATACTTGCAATAACTATAGGCATTCGCCACGCATTTGAGCCTGATCATATGGCAGCAGTTCTCACTGTCTCAACACAATCTAATTCTTTATCTGCAACCGCAAAACAAGGTGCCATATGGGGCGTAGGACACACCATTACTCTATTTATTTTTAGCATGATATTAATGGGTCTAAATATTGAAATAGATAGAAATGTATTTGTGCTATTCGAATTTATTATAGGCTTAGTTTTAATTTGGATGGGATTTGATGTTGTAAATAAATCCAAGATACTCCTTAACGATAGAGGAAGTAATAATATAGAATCAAAATTATCTTTGAAATCACTTGCAGTAGGCTTATTGCATGGAGCAGCTGGCTCTGGTGTCATCATAGCACTAATAACAACTACTATTGATTCAATTTATTTGAAATTTACATATATAGCGCTGTTTAGCTTTGGCCTTATTATTAGCATGTCATTACTCTCGATACTTATGACGATGCCTATGCATCGTAGCATCAAAATAATTCCACTTCGATACTTTAAAGTAATAACTGGGACGCTAGCGATCTTAATTGGCATGAAAATACTTTATCAGTCAAGTACTCAAATAAGCACTCTACTAACTTAGAATCTACCTGCTCATTCTTAATTATAAATAATAAATTTACTTTCACATTTTAATAAATAATGAATTTTAAAATATGTGAAGAAGTGACTTCGCTCGGAATACACGTTGCATTCCTTATTATCAACGATATAGATAACAATCACTATAATGATTCACTCAAACAAAAGATTGAAGATTTTTATACTCAGTTTTTACAAAAGTATTCATTCGAAAGTATTCAGAAGGATAAAAACATTATTGGCTATAGAAAACTGCACAGAGATGTAAATATCACGGATAATTCATTAATCGCCTCTCCCGAAAGCCTAATTAAAATACTCTTCAAGCATAAGTCATTACGACCAATCAATTTTATAGTGGATACCTATAACTATATCGCGATTAAAAATAAGATATCTATCGGCGCCCATGATCTAAGACATATAAATGGAAATGTCAGGTTATGTTTAGCCACAGGAGATGAACAATTCATCCCTCTAGGTATGAAGAAACAACAAAGCGTTAATAGCGGAGAATATTGCTATATAGATGACGATAATGAAATATTGTGTAGACTAGATTGCAGACAATGTGATAAAACCAAAACTACAATGGATACAAAAAACTGCTTATTTATTGTTCAAGGACATAAAGATATTACATCGAATATAATTAAATCAACTGCAGAAGAACTACTCTCTATATTCACACCGTACACTACAGGCGAGAAAGATTCTATTTTAAATATAATGTAATAAAATTGCTTAAATAGATTTCCGAAACGCAACCATCGAAGAACGAACAAATCCGTGTTGCTGATAGAATCGATGCGCCCCATCATTATCAAAATCGGTTAACAAAGTAATACGCTTACAGCCATTTTGTTTAGCTAAATCAAGCGAATATTTCATTAGCATTGAGCCCACACCTTTCCCGCGCGCCTTGGGAGCTATGACCATATCTTCTAGAATTGCAACTCGACTACCGAGTGCAGTCGATATGGTATGCAAAATATTAACCATTCCAATGATTTTATTTGAGTCTATTGCAATAACTATTACGCCGACATCTGATTTAGAAATTATTTTCCTTAAACCTTCGCTTTGAATCTCAGTATTTGGTTTAAATTCTTCTTCTTGCTCAAATAAATAATTTAACAACTCACATAATTTAGGAATATCATCTATCTTTGCTTCGCG
>CAYXVH010000249.1:0-6610 GCA_964468615.1 uncultured Thiotrichales bacterium
ACGCTCAGTCGAAGTCATCAATGACAAATCTGCAAGCAAAGTTGGATTTTTACCAAGTGCAATTGTTACATGATGCCCTCTATCATCACCCAGCAAATAATTTGCCACTTCTTGCCCTAACTGGTATTGCCCAACTGTTTGAATAGCCTCATTCAATTTCTGCTGGTCAACTCCATCATGCTTTGCATTTTCAAAGAACTTATCAGTCTGCTTGGCAGCTTCTTGCTGCTGCTGCTGATAACTTTGCTGCTGGTAATTTTGCGCCTGCTGCGTTCTTTGTGCTTGCCTGTTCTGCCACTGTATATGTGCTCTAATTGAATCATCACGCTGCTTCAGTTGCTCTTCAACATTGTCATCGTATGGGTCAACTTTCACCAGTCCAGGTTCAGGATCGCTTTGCTGCTGATTACTTTGGCGATATTGCTGCAACTCAGTTTCAAGTCGCTGGCTTTTTCGCTGTTCTTCACGATATTTTGCGTGCTGCCTGGATATTGCGTCATTAACCGAATTTTGATTAATTTTGCTTTCACCTTCTTCACCTTCCGCATTTTCATCGTGTTCGGGTTCACTATCGGTTGCTGATTCCGACCCATACTGTTGGTCATGGTCTGCACTCTGATCATTTTCAGAAGTGCTTTGCAGCGTATTATCATCAATATCGTTGGATTCTTGATCCATTTCAAAGCCCTCAAAGGTGTAGGTTTTCACCTGCCGCGAGTCAGTCGCGTACTGTATTAAGTAAAAGTATATGCTTTTGTTTTGAAATAATCAAAATTTGAGCAAAAAAAAGCCAGCTTATTTGCTGACTTGGATTTTTTAATTGGAATCTGGCTTGCTTGTTTAATCAAAATCATCATCGTGAACACAATGCCCACACTCTAAGCATTCGGATGTTGACCAGAAATATCCTTTTGATGAACCTGAATCAATAGTTACATCGTAACTATGGCATTCTGGGCAGCTAATATCTTCAATTTCATTTTCTATGTGCATTTAAATCTCCAAAAGTGAAGCCCCTAAGGGCTGGTTTTTAAACTTATTAAATATGATAAATCAGGTCTGAAATATCTATAACATCAAACTCAACTGCTGGAAACATTTCCTTTGCTCTGTTGAAGATATCCCTAGCTTGTGTTGCATTGTTTTTTTCTAGCTCATTTTTAACAAAGTTTATTAATGAATAATCTAATCCGTATATTTTGCAAATGTTCATTTTATTTCCTTTTTTAGAAGTGAAGCCCCGAAGGGCGGCTTTGTTACTAATCTACAGTGATACTATGTAAATTTTCAACTCTAAATAACGCTTGCTTTGCATCATCTTCTAAGTTCAAACCAAGTTCTTTAAATTCCACTACTAAACTTTCTACATATTTTTTTAGTTTAGTGTGGCTAACTTGACCAGTTAATAATTTAAGCATTTCAGCTTGCGCGTTTATCATTGTTACTAAAGAGTTGTAATAAGTTTTCATTGTTTTTGCCTTGGGTTTAGTTAATTGAGTGCTAATTATAAAGGAATTTACTTTACAGTCAACAGTTAAAAGTAAATTAATTTCATTTATATCCAGGCAATAAAAAGCCAGCGTTGATGCTGGCTTTGTGGTTGATTTAAAATGATTTAAAATGATTTAATCAAGCATGTCACCTGCTAATGTTCTGTTGATGTTTTGATAAGGATCATCATTAGATCTTTTCTTGTCATATTCAAGCATCTTATCAACAACCTTTTCATCAACAACCTGGTAAAAGTCATTTCCTAAACTAGAATCTAAAACTGCAGTTTTTGCAAAGGCATCTGTAAAAATCTTTCCTTTTTTATCTCTTTTTTTCTTCATTTCTCCAAATGCGTCTGGCATCATTATTTCTAAAGGATAATCATTTTTTAATCCCATAATTCGACCGCCTTGCTGCATTGGGATTCCTGCGTCATATGATGATTGGTCATTAGTTGGAAAGCTTTTGGCGTTAGGATCAGTGTCAAAGAATTGCGCCCCCATCCCAAATGTTGGTGTGTTTCTAAGTCTATCTTCAGTAATTGCACCAATGGCTTCATGATAAAGTGGGAAGCCTTGTGCTCTGTACTTGGGTTCAGCCATCAATCTAGCAAATGCTTTGCGCTCTTTGCCTCCTAAAGCTTTCAATTGCTCTGCAGATTTTGGATGATCTATACCAACCCAGTTTGGAAAAGTCATGCTTACTTCACCTTTTTTATTTTTTGTAAATAAAGCCCTTAAGTCATCATCAAATTTATTTTTTAACTGAGCTGGTATGTCTAAAGTTTTAGCTTGTGCTAACATAATTTCTGAAACAGGTGTTGCAAAGTCAATGGCCTGGTCGCCCATAGCAGAATATGCTGCTAAAGGATTTTTCCCTGTCATCTCTGCAGCTTGCAAGTATGCTTTTTGTCTGCCATCTGCTATAGATTTTGCAGAAGCCCAACCCACTCCAAATTCAGCATCAAGATCAATAGGTTTTCCATTAGAATCTACCAAACTTCTTGCTTTTTCCTGATTAAATAAAGTGTAATCTAAACCACCATGCGCATAGACTGAGTTTTCAATGTTCATACCGCCAACCTGGTTAACATTGCCAACTAACTGTTTATCTCCTTTGGTGCCAACCAAAACCTCATTTAACAAATCTTCTGGTGTTATTATTATGCGTTGTGATTTATCTGTTAAAGATTGAATTTTAGTTGCGTAATCATTAGCTTTTGCCAAATCTTCTTTCGCAGCAAACCTGCGGTTGTCACGTTTTGTTGCAGTGTAATTTTTTACTGCTGTTTTTATTGTTTGGTTAGTAACTTTGTCACCATTTAAAAATCCTGTGTCAATTAAACGATCTAATAAGACATCACCTGTGCGTTTTGCGCTGACATTTCCAACAGCTCCAATCTGTGATTTTAAACCTGGATTTACACCATCGCCACTGGCCATGCTTGCAACATCCATTTCTTTGCCTAAATAACCAGACTTAGCTGCTGATCGAACACCTTTTAATCCTAACACTTCAAGCAAAGCTGTAGGCGCTGAATAAGCTATTGTAGCCAACTCAGGATTCCCAGTGTATTTGAACACTGCATCACCAGCAGTTTTACTTGTTAATTCCATAACTTCTGCAATTGGCTGAAGAAGATCAGCTACAGTCTGCAGGCTCTCCATGCCCTCTTTGGTTTTTGGAACATATGTCATCCATTCTTGAATGTTCTTTTGTGCCTTGACAGCTTGGTCAATATCACGTCCAAAAGCTACTGGCAGCGACAATAAACCACTTATTGGTTCTGCTAATGCAGATGATGCAATTGCTGCAGCTGGCTCAGCGATTTGGTTAAATGCTTTGCGAACCACTGATGTTTGATCGTAATTTTGTTTAGGCTTTAAAGCATCAGATACGTTTTGACCTGCAGGTGCTGGCTGGCTGAATTGACTGCGCATAACCTGGAGCATTTGCTCTTCATCCATGTCATCAGGAAACCCAATTGTTTGGTCAGTGCCTTTAATTTGAACTCTACGCATTTTCAAAATTCCCTGTTGCTGGGTTGAAAATAATTAAGTTCTGTTTTAATTCAGCATCAAGTTGAGTTTGATACTGCTGTTCCATTTCAGTTAACCTTAAACCAAAATCATTAGTTATTTTCTGTTCTCGCAATGTTAAATCAGCAGCATCAATTTCATTTTTGGCCATGATTTTAGCCATTTCAGTTTGCTGGTCAAATTGCATTTTAGATGCAGTTTGGTCAATTTTCTGCTGTTCTTGTTGCACTTTAGCAGACTGCACAGCCATGTCAGACTGCAGCTTTTCTTGTTGACCTGTGAACTTTATTTGCAATTCTTGCATTCTAAACTGAGCCTCTGAAGCTCTGTTTTGCTGATCCATCTGAGCTGTCTGTGCTTTCATTTGCTCTATTTCCATGGCCATTTGATTCAAGTCAACAGGTGGTGGTTGGTTTGCAGCTTCAGCTTGTGCTGTTTCCATGGCAGCAATTTCATCTTCAGTCATTTGCTCTTGCGGTATAATGCCCTGATTAATCATAGATGCACGCGCACGCTCTGCAATTTTATCCATGTTTGGTGCTTCTAAATTATTCAAATGAATATCTCTGCCCAACTCTAACAACATAGGATCAGATGCAGCTAATCGTTCAAATGCCTGTGAAGCTTCTTTCTGTCTGTTTTTGTAACCTGCGCCAACATCAACTGTAACGTCATACTGACCTTGAGTTAAATCATACAAGTAAATAGTTGTGTCAGTTTCGTCATCCTGTACCGGTTTATTTATAACCATGTTCTCAAGTGACCCATCATCCTGAGTTAATACAACCTCTCTTGTTCCATCATATGTTTTTGGTATAGCTCGGATCAATAGCTCACATGTGCGTTCAATTGACTGCTCAAGCGCTTCAAACACCCAGCTGGTGCCATTGTTACCACGCTCAATCTGCTCTTGAATAGCGACACCTGACTGCATGTTTGGATTGTCACCAATGTTAGATGAAAATATGCCTGCGGCTTTATTTATACCCTCGTCTGTTATAGCAATTAGATTGCTGACGCTTTGATTTGCCGCACTAGTGTTTGAATAAAATGGTGGTGGTTGATCTGCAACATGGTTGTAAAACTGAACTGGGTCCATGTTTGTGTTTAGTGTGCGTAATTTGTTTTCATATCCAGCAGACTGCTCTGGAGTCATAAACCATTTAGACCTGGGAGAAAGAGCAACCTCTTCAACGTTTCTACTAAATGCGTAATTATGAACTCGTTGAATATCCATTAAACGCTCAACTGCTCCGTAATAAACAACTTTACCTTCAGTCACCTCAAAATTTCCGTAGCATGGCACGACTGGCACAAAATTAAAATCCAGTACCTCTGGCTCAGTTAGCCATTCGCTAGCGCTGTACCAGCGTTGACAACACACAAAGTCATCAACTTCTCGCGTTTCAACGACCTCAATCCCTTCATCTTCCAGCTCATCTTGTGCAGCTTTAAACTTATCATCAAAATTATATACACTGCCGTCATTCATTAACGCAATTGTTAGCTTTACTTCTTTTAAATAGTACAGTTGACCAATTGTGATATTGTCAGGTTTATAATAATACGAGTCTGACCATTCATCCGACCCCAAGCTGACTACTTTTTTATCATCGCCAAATTTATCAGCAAAGGCATCTTTGCCTATATAATGTTTAATAATTGCCCACTTTGCATCATCTGCGACAGGTGACATTGAGTTAGAATCAATCAACACTCGTTCGTGAAAGTCATCTAAAGGCTGGATCATTAAATCCATTTCAAAGCTTGTTGGCTCAGAATAATCTTTGACAATTTCCCAGCCAGATATGCCTGCAACTGCCACACGTTTAGCTGTGCCGTTTATAATTCGTTTAAACTTTGACTTGTTTCTAATTGTTCTTATCAACCCATCCAGCACTTTTGCTGTATCTTTTGTGGCATCGCCTCCAGCAGGCCTAACTCTGCCTGTAAAATCTGCCTGGAATACTTCGCCTACTATTTGATTGATGATCGGATTAACTCGGTCGTCAGTGTATCTTGGCCTGCCTTTAAACTTTTGAATAATAGACGTTTCCCACTGACCATCTCGTTTGCTAACAAAGTCGATCGCTTCTTTTGACTGTCTGCGCATGTCACGCACAAATCCTTCATTATCTCGCTGCAAGCTTATAACGCTTTGCACATCATCAAAATTCATTTTTTACCATCCTTCAAAGTCGATCGTTGTAGGTTTTTTGTCCAGTATAGGCTTTTCCATTGCCATCGCCAAGCAGTCACCCATATTAGGCGACTTTTTACCATAGCTTTTTTTCATTTCGTCCTTTGGCATTAGTGCAATTTTACCAGTTAAGTTTCGTTTTTTTGGCACACCGCACACTTCAGCTCGAAGTTTTTGAAGCTGTGACACCTGGCTACTGATGCTTATCAGTTCATCTGGATCAATATACTTTCCCAACACTACAGCATTAAATGTGTTTTCCATTCGTGTTGCTAATCTTACCCAATATTGCGCACGTTTATTATAAAACATATCCCTGTTAGTTTTCTGTCCGTCACCATGATTACCCTCATATGGAGCGGTAGGCTCATCTACTTTTTCACTGCCTCTGTACATTCGTGCTTCTATACGTTTTATACCGTCAAAATTTTGGCTTATTTGTTTACGCAATAACGCACCCATGCCATCGCCATCCCAGACAAATAAATCAGTGTTCAATTCGTTAGACCTAGTGCAAACAATGTCACAAGCTAAATTACCATTTGGGCTGTCAACCTCTTTAATTTCATCAAAATGTATACCGATCCTGGAAGCGTACGCATTCTCGTCATCGCCCGTATCGGCAGGATCATATGCTGTCACCCTTGCTCCATGGATTGGTATATTTAATTTTTCAACGGCATCAACACACGCATCAAACCACTCTGGCTGTATCAGGGAGTCATCAACTGAGTCATTAAATAAACCCTCCCAAATCCAATCGTATTTTGACCTGCTTAGATGGTCATAATCCCATTTGCGTAAAAGCTCTTGTGAATCATTCCACCATGGATTGTCACGCCAATTTACACGCATGATTAAATGAACGTCATCCTCATAA
>CAYXVH010000250.1:0-10540 GCA_964468615.1 uncultured Thiotrichales bacterium
CGAATTGATGGATGCTGGTATAGATTTAGTGCGTATTAATTTTTCTCACGGCACGTTTGAGGAGCATGCTTGGCGCGTTAAGACTTTGCGTAAACTTAGCAAAGAAAAAAATTATGAAGTTGGTGTATTGGGTGACTTGCAAGGTGCCAAAATTAGAATTGGTATTTTTAAAGACAAGAAAATTCACCTTGATGTTGGTGATGCGTTTTGTATTGATACTAAATTAGCTATTGATGATGGCAATCAGCAAAGAGTTGGAACTACTTATAAAGGTTTAGTGAGTGATGTCGAGTCGACAGATATTTTATTAGTCGATGATGGGCGCATTGTTTTAAAAGTGCTCGATGTTGATGATGGAAAAATCAATTGTGAAGTAGTCATGGGTGGTGAACTCAGTAGTAGCAAAGGTATCAATCGACAAGGAGGCGGTATTTCTGCACCTGCCCTAACAGATAAAGATCGTGAAGATATAAAGCATGCAATTGAGTTGGATGTTGATTACCTTGCCATATCATTTGCGCGGTCAGCTGAAGATATCAATCAAGCAAAAAAATTATTTATAAATGGTGGGGGCAAGGCCGGCATCATTGCAAAAATTGAACGAGTAGAAGCATTAAAAGCGATTGATGAAATTTTGGATGTATGTGAAGCTATCATGATAGGCCGTGGCGATTTAGGTGTTGAAATTGGTGATGCTGAGGTGCCAGGTGTTCAAAAGTCATTAATTAATATGGCACACGATAAAAATCGTATAGCGATAACCGCTACACAAATGATGGAGTCGATGACTTATAGCCCTATCCCTACTCGTGCGGAAGTTTCTGATGTAGCGAATGCTGTATTGGATGGTACAGATGCAGTGATGTTGTCTGGTGAAACTGCAGTAGGAAATTACCCAGTAAAAGCAGTGAAGGCGATGAATCGAACCTGTTTAGCTTCTGAAAGACAAGCCTTGAAAAAAATATCTGAGCAGCGTTCTTACAGCAAATTTGATCGAGTAGATGAAGCAATAGCTATGTCTGCGATGTATACCGCGAATCATTTAGATGTAGCGGCGATTGCTGCGTTAACCGAATCCGGTTCAACTGCACTATGGATGTCACGAGTAAACTCAGCAATTCCTATTTATGCTCTTACAAGGCATGAGAAAACCTTGCGTCTAGTCACACTGTATAAGGGTGTGTACCCAGCTCCATTTAATGTGCTAGGTCGTACCCATGCGGAAGCAAATAAAGAAGCAATCGATGTGCTATTAGCCTGCGGGGTTGTTCAAAAAAATGATTTAGTTATCATCACTAAAGGTGACTTGATGGGCGTGGATGGCGGCACTAGTGCGTTGAAAATTGTTAGAGTCGGTCACTTAATTGATCCGCAGTAATTGTTAAAATAAACCCCATAATTGTTAATAAAAGTTTCGTAATCCAATAATAGAAAATAGAGGGCCTCATAGGAGAATTGTTATGAATGTTAAAGAGTTAAATATAATCGCGTCTGCCATGGTGGCACCCGGCCGAGGTATTTTGGCGATGGATGAAAGTCATCCTACCTGTAATAAACGTTTTGAGAGCTTAGGTATTGCGACAACAGAAGAAAAGCGCCAGGCTTATCGCGATATGTTGGTTACAGCTCCCGGTTTGTCTGATTATATTGGCGGTGCAATATTATTTGATGAAACCATTCGTCAAAAAACTTTAGATGGCACACCCTTTGCTGAGTACTTAAGAAAAAATGGAATCATCCCTGGTATAAAAGTTGATGCAGGTGCAAAAGTGTTAGCGGGTCACGAAGATGAAAAAATTACCGAAGGGCTGGATGGTCTGCGTGAGCGTTTAGCTGAATACTATAAACTCGGTGCGCGTTTTTCTAAGTGGCGTGCAGTGATTACCATTGGTGAAAATATACCTAGTTGGGCATGCATAGAAGCAAACGCACATGCGCTAGCTCGTTACGCGTTATTAAGTCAAGAAGCAGGCATAGTGCCTATCGTAGAACCAGAAGTTTTAATGGATGGCGATCATTCTATAGAGCGATGCTACGAAGTGACTGAATTTGCACAACGTATTACATTCCAGCAGCTTAAAAACCAAGGTGTTGCACTTGAAGGTATGATTTTAAAACCTTCAATGGTGGTCTCGGGTGCGTCAGCGGCGAATCGAGCTGATATACAAACAGTAGCAGAACAAACCGTAAAATGTTTATTGGCCTCAGTACCTGCATCGGTTCCTGGCATTGCATTTTTATCAGGTGGTCAAAGCGATGAAGAAGCCAGTGCGCATCTAAATGCGATGAATACGATGGGTGTTAAATTACCTTGGGCGCTTACTTTTTCTTATGGTCGCGCATTACAACAAACAGCAATGAAAACATGGATGGGTGAGAACGCAAATGTTGAAAGAGCACAAAATGCATTGTTATGGCGTGCTAAATGCAATGGTTCTGCAGCTCTTGGTAAGTACACTGATGCTATGGAAAAGCAAGCTGCATAAATTTTACTGATATTGTTGTAGGGGAGCTTGGCTTCCCTACACTCGATTCCCCATATTCAATTTTACTGAGAGGTTATCCACCGCTCAATAAACATCCAAATCAGACTGTAATCGCACTTTAATAGTGCATATGCATGCAATTGACCAATAAATCCATTTTTTGCTCAAGGCTACAATAGTGCAATCGCACCATAAATTATTTATAGTGTTTTTCATAAATGGATTCGCAAGTAATCCAAATAATAATAATAATTAAAATTAAATCAGTCGTTAAACAAAACGATAAAACCATCCAAAAAGGGGTGCTGTCATGAAAATGGTTACAGCCATTATTAAACCTTTCAAGCTTGATGATGTTCGTGAAGCGCTATCTGAAATAGGTGTTATGGGTCTTACCGTAACGGAAGTGAAAGGCTTTGGTCGTCAAAAAGGACATACCGAGCTTTATCGTGGAGCAGAGTATGTAGTCGATTTTTTACCAAAAGTTAAATTGGAAATTGGTATTACTGAAGATCTTGTTGAGTCTGTAATTGAAGCGATCACCAAAGCTGCTAACACAGGGAAAATTGGTGATGGAAAGATATTCGTTACTAGTATCGAGCAAGCGATTCGCATCCGTACCGGTGAAACTGGAAATGACGCCATATAACAAAAAATAATTAAGAATCAGGAAGGAAGGGTTATGAATTTTTGTATTAAGAATAAGCTATGGCTACTTAGCTTACTAATTTTTATGCTGCCTAGTCTGGCAATGGCAGAGGATGTGCTTGATTCGGGCGACACTTCTTGGTTGCTAACTTCAACTGCATTAGTGTTGTTTATGACCATTCCTGGTTTATCACTTTTTTATGCGGGCTTAGTGCGTAGTAAAAATGTCTTATCGGTGTTAATGCAGTGTTTTACCATTACGTGTTTGGCCTCACTAGTTTGGTTGGTATTTGGTTACAGTCTCGCATTCAGTGATGGCGGCTCGATGAACAATTGGTTGGGGGGGTTCTCAAATACATTCTTGTCAGGAGTTACACGTGGTTCAATGAGTGGCACTATCCCTGAAAGTGTATTCGTAATGTTTCAAATGACGTTTGCCATCATTACTCCTGCTTTAGTAATCGGTGGTTTTGCAGAACGAATGAAATTCTCTGCCATGATGTGGTTCTCTATTTTGTGGTTAGCTGTTGTTTACCTGCCAGTTTGTCACTGGGTATGGGGTGGTGGATGGTTAGCCGAGAAAGGCGTATTAGATTTTGCAGGTGGGTTAGTGGTCCACATAACTGCGGGTGTGGGCGCAATCGTAGCAGCGATGGTGCTGGGAAATCGTAAAGGATTCCCGCGCACTGCTATGCCTCCACATAATTTAACCCTGACCGTTACTGGCGCTGGAATGCTGTGGGTGGGTTGGTTCGGTTTTAATGCTGGTAGTGCTGTGGCAGCAAACGGTGACGCAGGGATGGCGATGTTGGTAACACACATCAGTGCTGCCACAGGCTCTTTGGTTTGGATGTTTGCAGAATGGGTTAAATATGGGAAACCAAGTGTGTTGGGTATTGTTACCGGTATGGTTGCAGGTCTTGGAACCATTACCCCAGCTTCCGGTTTTGTAGGCCCAATAGGTGCGCTAATCATTGGTGCTTCTGCAGGTCTTATTTGTTTTCTTGCTACAAACTTTATTAAGCGCACGCTTAAAATCGATGATTCACTGGATGTTTTTCCAGTGCACGGAGTGGGTGGAGTTTTAGGTACTTTGCTGGCAGGTGTTTTGGTTGCAGAACAGTTTGGTGGCGCAGGTCTTGCTGATGGTATGACCATTAGTTCACAACTAGGTGTGCAAGCTGTTGCTGTAATTGCTGTGTTGGCTTGGACTGCGGTAGCAACTTTTATCATTCTAAAAGTGATACAGGTCATTATTGGCTTGCGTGTTGATGAGCAACAAGAGACAGAAGGTCTAGATATCACTCAGCATGAAGAAACTGGCTATAATATGTAGAATAATTATTCTACTTAAGGTTAAAAAAAGGGCTGCTAACTGCAGCCCTTTTTTCTTATAAGTTTAGAATTGTATCTAGCATTGCTTGAGTGTTGCTATTGTTTTTATGAAGTAGCTCTTTATTTGAAACATAAAATATTGGCTCATCGAGATGAGATTTTAAATCTTCAAGATTGTTCATTGCCTCTTCCTGTTTAGTATCTTTGCTGTTTAGAATTACGGCGCATAACAAAAGACTATTCTGTCGAAGGGCTTCTACAGTTAATAAAATATGATTAATACACCCTAATTGATCGTTAGCAATTAATAGAATGGGTAGTTGCAAAGATTTTGCAAGATCTGCATTTAAACCATCTTCACATAACGGTGAATAAAATCCTCCAGCGCCTTCAACAAATAAAAAATCATTTTCGTTAACATTTTTTACACAAGCTTGTTGTATTTTATTAATGCTTACAGGTTTGTTGATTAATCTTGCTGCACGTTGTGGAGAAATAGCAGGTTGAAAACGAAAGGGGCAAATATCTATCAACGGAATATTCTTCTGTACAGCTTCATAGTAGTGTTTAGCATCATCAGGTTGTAGCTCTCCATCGATAAGCTCACATCCAGACTCAATAGGCTTTCGTGGTAGCACAGAAATATTCATTTCATATAGCAAAGAGACAATTTGTGAACCGATATAGGTTTTACCCACATCGGTATCGGTGCCGGTGATAAAAAGGCCTTTATGTACAGTAGTGTTTTTCATTTATAGAACAGTTACTTATCATAGTAGTTGACATACATACCAATTGGTATGTATAACATACTGATCGGTATGACATGAATTTCAAAGAATAAACTTATGCAAATTGCAGCTACAGATACTGAACAAGAACTCGCAACCCGGCAAGTCATTTTACAAGCTGCGTATGAAGAAATTCATAAGCGTGGTTTCCAAGCAGCAAGCCTTTCAAAAATTTTAGCAAATACTAATGTAACTAAGGGTGCGCTTTACCATTATTTCCCTACAAAATTAGCATTGGGATATGCGGTGGTGGATGAAATTCTTGCTGAGCATATTCAACAGCAATGGGTTCAGCCGTTGTTAAATGCTGATGACCCAATTAGCAGTTTCAAAAATATCATCATGCAATCTGGAGAAGAAATCACTGAAGAGAATATTCAGTGTGGTTGTCCGTTAAATAATCTCGCACAAGAAATGGCACCAATAGACGAGGGTTTTCGTTCACGCGTAGAAGCAGTCTATCGTTCCTGGCGTAAAGGTATTGAAAGTGCGCTGTTAAAAGGTCAAGAAAAAGGTTTTGTTAAAAATGAAATTAACGTTACCAGCGTTGCCACTATGGTGGTTGCCAGTCTCGAAGGATGCATGGGTCTTGCAAAAAATGCACAAAGTAAAAAAGTATTGTTCCAATGCGGACAAAGTGTAATCGATTATCTTGAAAGCCTAAGAGCATAAGGGGACGAGCGTGTTAAGTAAGTATACAGATTGGATACTCCGTTGGCGTTACATCGTTGTACTCGTAACGATTGCGGCGGTTTTTGTGTTGGCAGCTGGGGGTAAGAATTTAGTTTTTACTAATGACTATCGTTATTTTTTTAGTGAAGATAATCCACAATTGCTTGAATTTGAAACACTGCAAGATACGTATACAAAAAACGATAATGTATACATTATGTTGGAACCTAAAAGTGGAGATGTTTTCAACAAAGAATTTCTTACAGCACTAAAAGAGCTCACCGAAGGTTCGTGGCAGATTCCTTTTTCCATTCGTGTTGATTCGATGACTAATTTCCAACATACCTATGCAGAAGGCGATGACTTAATTGTTATTGATTTGGTGGATGAAGCAGAGAGTCTGAAAGCAGATGATGTTGCCTATATAAAAGATGTTGCATTAAATGAGCCATTACTTGTGCATCGTTTAGTTTCAGAATCATCTAAAGCGGCAGGTGTGAACGTCATAATTGAATTACCGGGCAAAAATGAGATAACAGAAGGACCTAAAGTAGTTAACTTCACCCGAGATATGGTGAGTAAGTTTGAGCAGGCTCATCCTGAAATTGATGTGTACACCACAGGTATTGTAATGATGAACAATGCTTTTCCAGAAGCTAGTAAAAATGACATGAAAAATCTCATTCCATTTGCTTTTGCAGCTATCGTCATAGGGTTGTTGTTATTCACACGCAGTTTTACTGGAACGTTTTCAACCTTGCTTGTCATTATTTTTTCCATCATGACAGGCATGGGGCTAGCAGGATGGTTGGGGTTTAAGCTTACTCCACCATCAGCGTCTGCGCCGATAATGATTCTCACTCTTGCGGTGGCAGATTGTGTGCATTTCTTTATTACATTCTTGCACTCCATGCGATCAGGCATGGGTAAACATGAGGCCATTAAAGAATCATTAAGAATTAATTTTCATCCCATATTTTTAACTTCTTTGACCACTGTTATTGGTTTTTTAAGTTTGAATTTTAGTGATGTGCCTCCGTTTCGTGATCTTGGAAACATTACTGCTATAGGTGTGACTTTCGCATTTGTTTTATCCATATTTTTCTTGCCTGCACTGACTGCGATTTTGCCATTTAAAGTTAAACAACGTGCGGATAGAAAAACAGTTTTAATGGAAAAAATTGCTGAGTTTGTTATTGGTAACAGACGAGCACTTTTGTGGACAATGGGGGCGATTATTATTGTGTTTGTTGCGATTATTCCTCGCAATGAAATCAATGACCGATTTGTAGAATATTTTGATGAATCAATTGAATTTCGTCGCCATACAGATTATGTAACAGAGAGAATAGCAGGTTTATATACTATTCAATTTTCTTTGCAGGCAGAAGAATCGGGTGGGATTAGTGAGCCAGAGTTTTTAAACAAAATGGATGGCTTTACAGACTGGCTACGTCAGCAGCCAGAAGTGAATCATGTGAATTCGGTTTCAGACACATTTAAGCGATTAAATAAAAACATGCATGATGACGATGCAAAAATGTATGCTTTGCCTAATGATCGAGATTTAGCAGCACAATATTTATTGTTATATGAACTATCTCTGCCTTATGGTTTGGATCTGAATGATCAAATCAATATTGATAAATCTTCTACACGTCTTGCTACAACATTAAAAAACTTAAGCACAGATGAAATGTTAGCATTCGAAGATAGAGCAAGAGATTGGATAAGTCAGAATGCGTCAGATATAAATATGATTGCATCAAGTCCTGCAGTCATCTTTTCGCATCTTGCGGTACGAAATATCGGTAGCATGATTATAGGAACTTTAGTCGCTTTAGCGCTAATCTCACTTATTTTAATTTTTGCTTTGCGTTCATTAAAACTTGGCTTGATAAGCCTGATTCCAAATTTAGCTCCTATTGGAGTTGCATTTGGAATATGGGCAATATTTGATAGTGAAATCGGTTTGGCATTGTCGGTTGTGGCGGGCATGACGCTTGGTATTGTTGTAGACGATACTGTGCATTTCATGAGTAAATACTTAAGAGCGAAGCGCGAGAAAAATCTCAATGCAACAGAAGCGGTACGTTATGCATTTTCTAATGTTGGTGTGGCGCTTCTCGTTACTACATTTGTCTTAGCAGCAGGGTTTTTAGTGTTGTCGATGTCTGCATTCGAATTGAATTCAGCCATGGGCTTGCTAACCGCAATAACAATTGTCATTGCGTTGATTATAGATTTCTTATTTTTACCACCTTTATTGATTGCTCTTGAGGAAAATCGAAATGAAAAAAATATGGCTCCTGAATTGCTTACTGCTAGCTAGTTCAAGTTTGTTTGTTACTGCGTGGGCAGAAACTCCTGAAGAAAAAGGATTAGCTATTGCAGTTGCTGCTGACGAACGTGATACAGGGTTTGAGTCACAAACAGCAGAAATGGTAATGACTTTGCGCAATCGTCAAGGACAGGAAAGTACCCGCTATATTCGTACTCGCACTTTAGAGATGCAGGGTGATGGCGATAAAACCTTATCCATTTTTGATCGTCCAGCAGATGTTAAGAAAACAGCAGTGCTTACTTACAGTCATGGTTTAGAGCCTGATGATCAGTGGCTGTACCTGCCCGCACTGAAGCGTGTAAAGCGAATTAATTCGCGTAATAAATCAGGGCCATTTGTGGGCAGTGAATTTGCCTTTGAAGATTTAGGTTCGCAAGAAGTAGAAAAATATTCGTATAAACATTTGCGAGATGAGCCATGTGGTGATTGGCAATGTCATGTGGTAGAACGTTATCCTGAATATGAATATTCTGGCTATACACGCCAAATAGGGTGGATCGATAAAGCTGAATACCGTGTGGTAAAGATTGAGTTTTATGACCGAAAAAATGCGCCTCTAAAAACACTAAGCTACGCTGGTTATCAAGAATATGAGGGTAAGTTTTGGAGACCTGATGAGATGTTTATGGAAAACCACCAAACGGGTAAAACTACTACTTTGAAGTGGTCAAACTATAAATTAAAAGCAAATATATCTGGACGTGATTTTAATTCAAACGCATTGCCGCGATTACGATAATCCTTCGATAATTTGCAATGTTCACTATAAGTAAGAATTTTTCTTACCTTTGTTTGGCGCTAGGTATATTTTTACAAATAATTTTGCATGTTGCCTATGCGGATGAATATGAAAACGGTGTGTGGTCTGGTTATATCTCAGGACAAGATCGTGGTTTTTGGCAAAGCCCGCAGTTTGATGACCAGCGTGATGGTGATTTATCGTTTGCAGTTGAACCAGAGTATTACAAAGACTGGAGTAATGGACTTCGTGCAATCACCTTTAAACCTTTTGCTCGTATAGATTCCACAGATCCAGAACGTTCACATTTTGATATACGTGAAGCGCACTATTTGCATGTCGTAGGTGATTGGGAATGGCGAGTTGGAATAGCGAAAGTATTTTGGGGGGTTACTGAATCTCAGCATTTAGTTGACATAATTAATCAAACTGATTTGGTTGAAAATCTTGATACCGAAGACAAGCTGGGTCAACCCATGATTGAGACTACCTGGCTACAAGACTGGGGGGCTTTACAATTTTACGTTTTACCTGGGTTTCGAGAGCGAACTTTTCCTGGGCGTAAAGGACGCTTGCGAACCGGTTTAGTAGTTGATACGGATGAGGAAGAGTATGAGTCCGGTGCAGAGGAGTATCATGTCGATTGGGCAGTAAGACTAAAAACACAATTTGGTCCGGTAGATTTAGGGTTATCGCATTTTAATGGCACTTCGCGTGCACCAGAATTACGACTCACACTTAACTCAAATGGTGCGTTGAAACTTATACCTTACTATGGGTTAATTGATCAAACTGGCTTAGACCTTCAAGCCATCGTTGGTAATTGGACCTGGAAGTTAGAATCAATATACCAATCAAAGCGCGGCCAAGATTATACTGCTGCTGTAGGAGGTTTTGAATATACCTTCTATGGTGTGATGGAAAGCGTAGCAGACATAGGGGTACTTGCTGAATATAATTATGATGATCGTGATGAAAATGTATTTTCTGTATCGCAGGAAGATGCAGCGGGTGTTTTTCAAGATGATATTTTCTTAGGTATGCGTTATGTACTAAATGATGCACAAGATACTGAAGTGCTTGCAGGCGGTTTCTACGATTTTGATTACAGCAGTAAAAGTGTACGTGTAGAGTTACAACGAAGATTTAGCGATAGTTGGAAACTAGAAAGTGAACTACAAATGTTTAGTGATGTAGCGGGAGACGACCCGCAACATACGTTTCATCGTGATGATTATTTTCAAGTCGATCTTGCCTGGTATTTTTGATCGCATCTGATAACAGCTTATAATTCGTTCAAATGGATATAAATTAGCAAAAATAAATTCATATGGCTGAAGAAGGTAAAAAAATTGATGATCTCTTAAAAGAAGAGACAATTGAAAAAGTCACGGGTGAAGTGACCGACTGGTTTAGCATGACCAGCTATAGCTACCAACAGTTGATAGAGTTAGGAATTATCGCAGTTGGTATTTTCATTGCTTGGTTTATCTCAAAACGCCTAGATAAACGTATTTCTGAGTAC
>CAYXVH010000251.1:0-6790 GCA_964468615.1 uncultured Thiotrichales bacterium
CCCAATACATTATTTCGGAACATTATTAAGCATGCCGCTTTCCACTATTCAAATTGAAACTCAAAATGATCCTAATTGCACGGTAATTTGGTTGCACGGCTTAGGTGCAAATGGCCACGATTTTGGACCCATTGTTGCTGAGCTAAAATTACCTACTTCAGTGAAAGCCAGGTTTATTTTCCCTCATGCACCCGTTCAAGCAGTGAGCTTAAATAATGGCATGCAGATGCCAGCTTGGTATGACCTTTATGGCCTAGATAAGAACAGTCAGGAAGATACTGTAGGTATAAAAAAAATAACTGAGGAAATAAACCTGCTTATTCAGCAAGAGATTGACGATGGTATTGACGCAAACAAGATTGTCTTAGCGGGATTTTCACAGGGCGGCGCGCTTTCTCTATATACAGGCCTTAGCCACTATCAGCGTTTAGCGGGACTGCTTGCCTTATCTTGTTACTTGCCCTTGCGTGAACAATTGGAAAGTTTTGCCAAGGATACGCAACGCGATCTACCGATCTTTATGGCCCATGGCACCCACGATGATGTTGTACCTCTTGCGTTTGCGAACTTAGCTAAAGAAGTACTCGAAGAACAAGGCTTTAAAATTGATTGGCATTATTACCCATGTGCACACACGGTGTGTGCAGAAGAAATTCAGGATATACGCGAATTTCTTCTAAACTGCTGGCAGTAACTAGTTAAATTCGTTCTGGTTAAATTCCTTCAGGCGCTCTTTTGCCAGTTTAATTTGTGCAATTACCTGAACGGGTGACGTTCCACCATACGTATTCTTCGATGCGACCGAGCCTTCGACCGATAAAATTTTAAATACATCATCAGAAATGGATGGGCTGAATTTTTGTAATTCATTCAAATCTAACTCGTCTAACTTTTTATTTTGCTCAATAGCGTATTTAACTGTCTTACCTACCACTTCGTGTGCATCACGAAACGGTACTTTCTTTTGCACCAAGTAATCAGCAAGATCAGTAGCCGTTGCATAGCCTTGTTGTGCAGCATGCAGCAACACTTCTCTATTTACTTTGATATGTGGAATCATATTGGCAAAAGCCACTACACAATCATGCACTGTATCCACAGTATCAAACAACGGCTCCTTATCTTCTTGATTGTCTTTGTTATAGGCCAGAGGCTGACTTTTCATCAAGGTTAATAAAGCAAAAAGATTTGCATACACACGCGCTGTTTTGCCGCGCACCAATTCTGGTACGTCGGGATTCTTCTTTTGCGGCATGATTGAAGAGCCGGTGCAAAAACGATCTGGCAAGTCGATAAAGTTGAATTGTGTAGAAGTCCACAATACTAATTCTTCAGCAATGCGTGACATATGTGCGAACAAGATGGCACCAAAGGCACAAAACTCGATGGCAAAATCTCGATCACTCACAGCATCTAAACTATTATGACTGGGTGTAGCAAACTTTAACTTTTCCGCAACGAGCTCTCGATCCAAAGCAAAGCTACTGCCCGCAAGTGCGGCAGAACCTAATGGCATTACGTTGGTGCTCACGCGACATTGCTGCAGTCGCACACGATCGCGACAAATCATTTCAAACCAAGCCAACATGTGATGTCCAAAAGTGATCACTTGTGCCACTTGCAAATGCGTGAAACCCGGCATAATGGTTGTACATTCTTGCTCAGCAATACTTAGAATAGCTTGTTGCAACGCTTCAAGTCGCTTATCGATATCGTCAATAGCATCGCGAAGATACAGTCGCACATCAGTAGCAACCTGATCATTACGAGATCGCCCTGTATGAATTCGCTTACCAGCCTCGCCCACCAACTCAGTCAGACGTGCTTCGATATTCATATGTACATCTTCAAGCTCGGTTTTCCACTCGAAGTCCCCCGCCTTGATTTCAGCTTCTATGCTGTCTAGCGCTTTTAGAATTTCACCGCAGTCATGGCTATTTAGAATGCCAATATGGGCCAGCATTTCAGCATGTGCACGAGAACCTTGGATATCATGCTTAAATAGTCGTTTATCAAACCGTACAGATGCGTTAAATTGCTCAACAAATTCATCTGTGGCCTCAGTAAAACGACCGCCCCATAGTTTTGTACCTTTATTACTCATTTTTTTGGTTCATTGAAATATATAGGTTCTAATTAACAGCTTCTAAATAGTGGCCCAAAGTATAGCATTAGCTCACCCAGGAACGACTCAGGCATACTTGTTATAAATTGTAATGACAGATAAATCAGACCCAAAGAATCAGTCAAAGACTAGTGAAGCGGATGCTGCGGAGCATACGTTTCTGCCTGACTTTTGTAATGCGCGAATTATTTTTTTAGCGATATTAATTGCCCAACTACTCTCTTTTGTATTAACCCTTGCAGGCGGTGTCTCGCGACCTAACTTCTGGGTGTATCTGTCATTAGTTTCTCTTTTTGTCACCTTTATCGCCATTGGCAACATACTTGTATTATGTGTAAGCCGTAAATTTCTACACAAACTCCATCCTGCTACTGCTGCGATCACCTACTACGCACTGAGCTTAACGATCACTTTGATTGTTTCGATGGTTTCCATTTTGGTCACCCCAAATGAAGCACTTTGGGCAGCCTCGCCTGAAAATGTACAAACGCTTAATCTTTTAGATATTCTGACTAGCGACATCTTGATCCGCAATATGGCCATCAGCGCCATCGTTTCCGCTGTAGCTTTACGTTATTTTTATGTGCAGCATCAATGGAGAGCCAATATACAAGTAGAGGCAAAATCAAGAATCCAGGCCTTACAAGCTCGAATTCGGCCACATTTCTTATTTAATAGTATGAATACTATTGCGAGTCTGACGCTAACCAACCCGACACTGGCAGAAAAAGCAGTAGAAGATTTGGCTGACCTGTTTCGTGCTTCTTTGGGTCATCAGGACAAGGTCTCGCTACAAGAAGAACTTAATTTCACTCGCCGATACATTAATATGGAAAAACTGCGGCTTGGCGATCGCCTTACTATTGAATTAAAAATAGAAGAAGGTATAAGCTTAAAGACCAAGGTCCCAGCCCTAATCCTACAACCTATAGTCGAGAATGCTATTTACCATGGGGTGGAACCCCTCACCAAAGGCGGCACAGTAAATATCGACATTACTTCCACACAGGACGATTTACACCTTACAATTAGCAATCCAGTTGGAGATATAAATATTGACCGAAAACGTCCTGGCAATAAAATGGCGCAAGAAAACATCAGACAAAGGCTACAATTGGCCTATGGTGATTTCAGCAGTATGGATATTCGCCATGGACAGGGTTTTTATAAGGTTTCATTTAACATTCCTATCGAGGCAGATGTATGAAAATTTTGATCGTAGATGACGAAGCACCAGCACGTGACCGACTAGCGCATATGCTTAGCAGTATTGATGATGTTTCAAGTACAGGCGAAGCCACCAATGGTATCGAAGCCGTAGAAATGGTGCAGTCTATCCGCCCTGATGTGGTGTTGATGGATATTCGCATGCCTGGCATGGATGGCTTGGAAGCTGCACGTCATCTAACTGAAATGGATGAACCACCGGCAATTATTTTTACCACTGCCTATAGCGAGCATGCTTTAGAAGCATTTGATACTTCTGCTGTAGGTTATCTTGTTAAGCCGGTTCGACAAGAAAAGCTTGAAACTTCTATTGCGCGCGCAAGGAAACTTACCAAAGCACAGATCGCAACGTTAAACCAAGAAACCGATAACCAAGGTCGCAGTCACATTTGTGCACGTATCCGCGGAAATCTGGAACTCATCCCAGTAGATGAAATTCTTTATTTTCAAGCTGATCAAAAATACATCACGGTTCGGCACTTAAGTGGTGAGGTGTTAATTGAAGACGCTCTGAAGAATCTAGAGAATGAGTTTGAAGGCAGACTAATACGTATTCACCGCAATGCCTTAGTCAGCACCAACTACATCAGTGGCATGGAAAAAAATCAAGATGGACGTTTTGTAGTGACTTTCCGCGAGATTGAAGATCGTCTAGAAATTAGTCGTCGACATGTAGCAGAAGTGCGTAAATTTCTTAAGTCGCGTTAATTATTATTAGTTTTTATTTTCATCCCTTGTGTCCATACCGCAAGGGAATACCTACCATTTAGCTTGTGCACATAAGAATCGCTACCCGAAAAAGTGCACTGGCATTGTGGCAAGCCGAAGAAGTTTCTCGTTTATTAACGGAAGCACACGGTGAGAGCTTATCGATTGAATTGATCAAAATGACCACCACAGGTGACCAGCTACTAGAAGAGTCGCTCGCTACCCAGGGTGGCAAAGGTTTATTCGTAAAAGAATTAGAACGTGGCTTACTTGAAAGAAATGCAGACATTGCTGTGCATTCGATGAAAGATGTTCCGATTGAACTGCCAGCCACTCTACACTTACCGGTTATATTAGAACGTGCCAACCCATGCGATGCATTTGTATCAAATACTTATGACAACTTAGATGCGCTTCCGGATAAAGCTATAGTTGGCACATCTAGTGCTCGACGCGCCTGCCAAATCATGGCTGCTTACCCATATTTAGAAATTAAGTTATTGCGCGGCAATGTAAATACACGCTTAGCAAAATTAGATGATGGTCAATACGATGCCATTATTCTTGCGGTAGCCGGATTACAACGTCTTGGATTTAACGACAGAATTCGCTCACAACTTTCCACTGAAGTATCGCTTCCCGCGATTGGCCAAGGCGCTATCGGAATTGAATGCAGAGAAAATGATGCTGAAATAGAAAAATTAATTACACCCTTGAATCACCTAGAAACAAATATTTGTGTAACGGCAGAGCGTACGATTAGCCAAAGTTTGGAAGGCGGTTGCCAATTACCCATCGCTGCATTTGCCCAACTCAATGATAATCAGCTGCATTTGCGCTCCTTAGTAGGTATGCCGGATGGCAGTAAACTTTGTCGAAGTGAAGCACAAGGTCCACAAACAGATCCTGTGGCGATTGGACAGCGTGTGGCAACGGAGTTAAAAAAGTTAGGGGCAGATGAAATTCTCAAGGCTTGTCTATAGATGATAGATGCTTGCTAGTACTGACACAGTCCCATTCCTCACACCATAATTATAAAATTTTTCGGGTAAGATAGTTCAGCTGCCATCTATTCAGCTGAGGATATTCAATACATGCCTGCAAAATCATTACTTGCTGAAAAAACCATCGTCGTAACACGACCCTTGGCGCAAGCGCAGAATATCCTTGAATTATTAGAGGTTCGCCAAGCTTCCGTAATTCATTTTCCTGTAATAAGTATTAGTGTTTCCAACAACATTGAAACCGCAAAACAATATTTTAGTAATCTTGCAAACTACCACGTCATAATATTTATCAGCACAAATTCTGTGCACTATGCCATGAGCGCTGCACAAGAATTAGGTATACATTTTAATAACTCTACGTTGGCAGCCGTAGGCCCAGCAACTAAAGCCGCATTAGAGCAATATGGATGCAAAGTCACTATTGTTCCAGAAACAGGCTTTACCAGCGAAGATTTACTTAACGATCCAGCTCTACATAATATTGCACAGCAAAAGATCTTAATAATACGTGGCGACGGTGGACGTGAACATTTGCGCCAAACCCTTGTAGCAAGAGAAGCACAGGTTGACTATGCAGAGGTGTATCAACGAAAGTTGCCGAGTGAACGCAATAGCATCAACCTAATTCAGCTTCCCAAACATGATACGGCGATACTTTTGTACAGTGTAGAGTCAGCACAAAACTTATGGTCACTGTGCACCTTAGAAGAGCAACAGTGGTTATCCAATATGGCATTCATTGTAGGCAGTAAACGCATTGCTGATGCTACAGCTAGAGTTGGATTCGCAAAAAATTCTATAATAGCGGAAAATCCTAGTGACGGAGCAATGCTGACAGCATTAAGTACTTGGGCGTAAATGCTCCCCATAACTAAGACGATTATAATAAGTAAATGCGAGAGACAAAAATGTCAGACAATAAGCAAGCTTCCAACCCAACCCAACCCAATCAACCTGGCAAAAAATCAGCCACAAAATCAGGTGGTGGTGGTCGCTTTTTCATTGGCCTGCTCTCATTGCTTGCACTATTGCTCTCAGGCACTGGTATAGCTCTAGGTTATAAAGCTTGGCTTGAGCTCAATAAGCGTATGGATCAAGCTGCGGTAGATCGACAATCTATTGCACATGAAGTAGCCACTATCGATGAAAGTATAAAATTACAGAGTTTTAAAAAACAGATTGAGAATAATGTTAGTTCAATCAATCAAACTGTTGGAGAACTTTCTAATCAAATTGAAAACCAAGCTAAAGCTCAAAAAGGCGTTGAATTAGCTGCCCAAGAAACTTTACAACATGTAAATCGTAGCCAACTTGGTTGGGGTCTAAAAGAAACCGAACATGTATTACGCATGGCTAACCATCGTTTACGCATCGAACGAGACGTGCCTGGCACCATCACTGCGTTGAAAGCAGCAAGCTCAAGGCTGCATGACCTTAATGATCCACGTTTATTGCCAGTGCGAGAATCTGTTTCTAAGCAAGTTGGAAAATTAAAAAACTTTCCCTACCCTGACTGGGTCGGCATCAGTTTGCATATAGACAATATTCTAGCGGGCCTCAAGCAAAGCGTAATCAAAAATGCAAAACATCAGCAAGAAAAAAATACTGCAGATGAAAAAGCAAAACCAAATAATGAAAAACTCTCCGGCTGGGGAAAGCTAGTAGATGGGGTAAAAAATTCTATCAATGATTCAATAAAAGTTACCCGAGAAGAACAAAAGCT
>CAYXVH010000252.1:0-6983 GCA_964468615.1 uncultured Thiotrichales bacterium
ATTATTGATCAGCCTCTAGTAACTATCGAAAGTGAGAAAGCGATGATGGATTATCCTTCGCCACTTGCGGGTGTAGTTGAAGAAGTAATCGTTCAGGATGGCGGGAAAATTAAAGAAGGTGACACCTTAATTACCTTAAAATTAGCCTCGCAAGCAGACTCAGGCGTTTCCAAGCAACAAGCGACTGAACCTCAGGCTAATAGTAAAGCCAACCCTAATCCATCGATAAACGAACAACCAAAAAGCAAAGCTACGGTTGTGGGCGAAGAAGTTAAAAACATCTTAATTACCGATATTGCAGAATTTGATTCTGTTGATGTAATTGAGGTATTAGTTAAAGAAGGCGATGAGGTGATTATTGATCAGCCTCTAGTAACTATCGAAAGTGAGAAAGCGATGATGGATTATCCTTCGCCACTTGCGGGTGTAGTTGAAGAAGTAATCGTTCAGGATGGCGGGAAAATTAAAGAAGGCGATGCTTTAATTACCCTCAAGGTTGCTTTACACGCTGTAGAACCACAAGCAGAAAACCTATCAAATTCATCACTAGCAAGTAGTGGTCATGCAGAACAACCTGTGGCTAATCAAGCCTCTAATAGCCAAGCCCCTTCGAGTAGAGTTTCAAGCCAAGTTTCAGGAAAAGCTTCAGGCTCAACAGCCTATACCAGCCCCGGTACCAATAAATATGCGCGTGAGCTGGGTGTAAATTTAGAGAACGTGCAGGGTACTGGACGAAATCAGAGAATTATCAAAGAGGATATTCAGCATCACGTACGTGGACACCTGCAAAGCAAGCACGTTGGGGGCGGCAAACCTTCTAAAGCATTGGATTTTTCAAAATACGGAGATTCCACAGCAATAGAATTAACCAAAATTCAAAAGTTAACAGCAGATAATATGCTGCATTCATGGCAGAGCATTCCTCATGTTACGCATTTTGATCAGGCAGACGTTACCCAGCTTGAAATACATCGCAAGCAATTAGCTAATGAATTGGCAGCTAAACAAATTAAACTCACACCGCTTGTATTCGTTGCGAAAGCACTGGTTGCGACTTTAAAGAAATTTCCACAATTTAACACCTCTCTTGATCCCGTTTCTGAAACACTTATCTATAAAGATTTTTTCCACATTGGTATAGCGGTGGATACCGAGTATGGTTTATTTGTTCCGGTGTTACGAGATGTGGATAAAAAATCGCTAGAGAAAATAGCAATTGAGTTAGTCGAAATCAGTGATCTGGCAAAACAAAGAAAGTTAATGCCGAAGCATATGGGCGGTGCGAGTATGACGATTTCTAGTTTAGGCAATCTTGGTGGGCGAGCCTTTACACCCATCATAAATCCCCCCGAGGTAGCAATTTTAGGGTTGTCGAAAATGATTACCAATGAATTAATACTTGAATCAAGCGTAGAGCAACAAAAACTATTACCACTTTCCTTGTCTTACGATCATCGTGTTGTTAACGGGGCTGATGCAGCCCGTTTTTGCTCACATTTAAAAATGGTACTAGAAGATGTTTGGAAACTTATTCTATAAACACAGCTGGCTTATAAGATGAGAATTGGTGTCCCTAAAGAAATTAAGGCAGATGAATATCGTGTTGCATTGCTGCCTGTTGGCGCACATCTTTTAGTAGAAGACGGGCACGATGTCTTGATAGAAACACAGGCGGGACATGGCAGCGGTTATCATGATGATGAATATTTATCGGCTGGAGCAAAAATTGTAGATTCACCGAATAGTCTATTTAGTGAAGCAGAGCTAATTATAAAAGTTAAGGAGCCTCAAGAAAATGAGCTAGAAAAATATTCTGCGTCGCAAATAGTATTTGGATACTTTCATTTTGCTAGTTCCGAGCACTTAACGAATACATGTCTGCAAAAAAATATTACTGCATTAGCCTACGAAACATTGACTGACTCACAAGGACAATTGCCGCTTTTAAAACCCATGAGTGAAGTTGCAGGTAAGATGTCTATTCAAGAAGGCGCAAAATGTTTAGAAAAACCAATGATGGGACGTGGAATATTGTTGGGTGGAGTGGCCGGAGTTGCTCCTGCTAATGTTCTCATTCTAGGTGCGGGTGTAGTAGGTTCCAATGCTGCACGTATCGCAGCGGGTCTTGGTGCGAATGTAATCATTATGGATATCGATATTGAGAAGCTTAGATATATTGATGAAATCATGCCTGATAATGTCACTACTATATATTCTGACCCCCATGCAATTCAGCAATGTGCAATAGATGCTGATTTAATTATTGGCGCATTGCTGATTCCTGGCGCACGTGCGCCAAGACTGATTAACCGAGAATTACTAAAACAAATGAAAAACGGAGCCGTTTTGGTAGACGTTGCCATTGATCAAGGTGGGTGTTTTGAAACCAGTAAGCCAACTACCCATCATGATCCAGTGTATGTAGTAGATGACATTGTGCATTACTGTGTGACCAATATTCCCGGTGCTGTCGCACGTACCAGCAGTCAGGCCTTGTGCAATGCCACGTTACCTTATATTCGTAAACTTAGTAATTTGGGCTTAGATGCTTTTTTGAATGAAAGCAAAGGCATGCGTAATGCACTCAATATCCATTTGGGAAAAATAAAACATTTGGCCGTTGCAAATGCTTTTCCAAACTTACCAAATAGTTTTTAAATATCAATGGCCGATAATTATTTTCGTGACCTAGATGATATTCCTGCTACACGAAAGTCTAATAATACTGCATTTCAGACAATTCTTAAAAAACGTCTCAGTAAACGTAAGCTGCTGGGAAATACTGCACTCGCGGCGCTCGCTTTACCATTGTCTGCGGTGGCCAATGATTCTCACGATGTTAGTAAACATACTTCACTTTCATTCAATGAAATTCCACATGGCTTAGACGAACAACTGCATCTGGCAAAAAATTACTCGGCACAAATTTTGTTGAGATGGGGGGATCCATTATTTTTAGATGCAGATGAATTTCATCCTGATAAGCAAAGTTCTGTATCGCAGATCAAGCAATTTGGGTATAACAATGACTTTGTTGCATACCTTCCATTCCCAGGGAAAGAAAAATCATCCACTCATGGTGTGCTCGTGGTTAACCATGAGTTTGTAAATAGCTCAATGATGCATCCTGGTTCACCACGTGCCTTTGGCTTAAATCAAGAGCAGGTGGATACAGAGATAGCTGCACATGGGTTGAGTATTGTTGAAATTCAAAAACAGGCAGGTCTGTGGAATATTAAACTCGATTCAAAATTCAACCGGCGCATTACCCCCTTAACTCCAATGAAATTCTCTGGCCCTGCACATGGGCACGAAAGAGTGAAAACAAAATATTCGCCTAAGGGTAATTCTTGTCTGGGTACCTTTGGAAATTGTGCAGGTGGTGTTACCCCTTGGGGAACAATATTAACTGCAGAAGAAAACATACAAGCTTATTTTTCAGGCAACGCACGCAACACCAATGAGTATAAAAGTTATAAAAGATTTGGTTTGCTGGGGGATACAACAGCATTTTCTGCTTGGGGTAAATATCATGATCATTGGAATATTGATATACACCCTCAAGCCGCCATGCATGCAGGTTGGGTGGTAGAGATAGATCCTTATGATCCATCCTTTGTGCCCATTAAACGAACCGCATTAGGTCGATGTAAGCATGAAGGCTGTGATCTGCATGTTAATAAAGACGGAAGAATAGTTGTATATATGGGGGATGACCAAGCATTTGAATATGTGTATCGATTTGTAAGCAAACATAAATATAAAGATAATGATCGCAAATTTAATATGTCTTTGCTTGATGAGGGTGAATTATCGGTTGCTGAATTCACTGATCAAGGTGCCGTTATTTGGCATTCTTTAGTTTGGGGGATAGAGCCACATACAAAAGCGAATGGTTTTAACAGTCAGGCTGATGTGGTGTTAGATATGCGCAAGGCCGCTGATCTAGTGGGTGCGACACCTATGGATAGACCAGAAGAAATTAAAGTGAATCCAATTTCAGGAAATGTGTTTGCGGTGTTCACCAATAATGCTAGACGCAGTCCTTTAAATACCGACGCAGCAAATCCGCGCACAGTTAATCGACACGGACATATTCTTGAATTAATCCCACCTCAGCAAGACCATAGTGCAAGAGAATATAGGTGGGAGGTTTTTGTATTAGCGGGTGACCCTGATAGTAAGATTGATCATGCTTACTACAATTCGGGTTTATCTGAATATGGTTGGTTTTCTAGTCCAGATAACTGCTCGTTCGATGAAAAAGGAAACATATGGATTGCTACGGATGGATTTAACCGTTCCGGTAAAGCTGATGGCATATGGGTAAGCGCTACCGATGGAAAAGAAAAAGCACTAACCAAACAGTTTCTGCGAGTACCAATAGGTGCTGAGGTTTGTAGCCCATGCTTTACACCGAATTTCAAAACCATGTTTTGTTCAGTGCAACACCCTGGTGATGGCTCTAGTTTTGATCGGCCCTCCACACGATGGCCAGACTTTGATGAAAACATACCGCCTCGCCCCAGCGTGATTGCAATCACGCTGGACAATGACGAAATAATAGGAATTTAACTTTATTGAACTTTAGGGTGTATGAACTTGCCTGTCCAGGGTTTAAGTTGAATAAATTCCAAATATTCTAAGCGATTAATTAAGCCATTTGAATCTTCATCGAAACGGGCAAATATTTCGGGTTCCGCCAAGTTATAAACACCTATTGCTTCATCACGATCTAGTCTCTGATTACGATTTTTGTCGGCACTCCAAAAGAGCCAATTTTCAAAGCTGAAACCTCCACCGCCACGAGAACCCATTGATGAGACTGGTGAGACTGGTACCAAAACAAACATTATGACTATAAGTATCAATATATTTTTCATTATTTTGACCTTCTTCAAGTATCTGAATGATAGTAGACCTAGAAGTTAGTGTTGATCTTGCAGACAATGGTTCATATTTGTAACTAAAATTTATTATTTATGGTTCTAAAATATCAGTAGTTCGTAATATTCGATGTAGCTTGAAATATAATTTATCTGGCTAATAACATAATCTTATTTGAATATTCATTCATCATAAAAAATTATAAGCAAGCATGTGTGAATAAATTATCAACTTTCAAAATATTTGGACCATTTATCCATGCCTTTTGACCAAATAATGTATGCGGACTAAATATGTAACTACAAATTCATACAATAGTATGTATTAATTACAGCACAAGGTGTGGGGCTATGTGGGGATTGAAGAAATTAACTAAGGAGAACCACAAAGATATTTCTACAATAGCGAATGTAACAAATCGCAGGGGTGTGCGTGAGGATAGGCGTAGTTTTGGGCTGCCGACTAAATTCCCGTTTTTTGATAGTTTGGGGAAATTAGTAAAAATTGATCGAAGAACGATACCAGATAGAAGAATCGCAAACATTCAAGTCAAAGAAGATCGTTTGACCTTTGATTCAAAAAAATTTAAAAGCTAATAATCAATAATATATATTACGTGAAAATTCATGTACGTAGTCGTTAGGAAGTTATGCAGTCATATCAAGTGTGTTGATTATATTTAGTAAAATATCTTCATCGTAAGGCTTAGTCATATATTCTGTAACACCAATGCGTTGAGCTTCTTGTTTATGTTTATCGGTTGCGCGTGATGTAATCATAATGATAGGTGTACTTTTTGTTTCTTCGTTAGAGCGCAAGTGATCTGTTAATTCTAAGCCATTCATACGTGGCATCTCTAAGTCAGTAAGTATAATAGATGGCGGTTGCTTTTGAATTTTATCAATCGCTTCTACACCATCTTTAGCCGTTGCAACATTAAATCCAAGATCTGCCATAAATTGTGCAAGTGATTTGCGAGTACTGATTGCATCTTCAACAATAAGCGCATGTCTATTGTTAACTTGTATAGAATGTTTTTGCTTAATAGTGCGTGATGTTAGGATATTAGAGTCTGCAATGTTTACGATATCTAATAGATCCAGTACTGAAATAACACTTCCATCTCCAATAATTGTTGAACCGAGTAAGCCCGACATTTTTGGAATAAAGCGGCTAAATGGTTTAACAACAATCTCTCGAGAATCTAGAATTTTATCTATTAATATAGCATGACTTTTATTGAACTCATCTTTGATAATCAGTACAGCTTGACTTGGATCTTCTGATTCAATTTTATGTTCATTGAAGAGTACGTGTTGTAAGTCAAATATTGGATAATGCTTTTGTTTATATGCAAAAAACGGTTTATTTCGCTTAGAGATAATTCCGCCTGCGCCAGGGTGTAAAATCTCTTCTACTCCTCTGTTTGATATTGCAAGCGTGTTACTAGCACAAGAAACCAATAGCGCTTGAGTAGAATGGAAGGTCATTGGGATGCTAAGTTCAATTCTCGTACCTTTGCCATGATGAGTATTCATAGAAACAGAGCCTTTTAAGTCTCTTACATATGCAAAAACCACATCTAGTCCAACACCTCGACCGGATAGCTGGGATACCTCATCTTTAGTTGAAAAGCCATGTTGCAAAATAAGTTTTAAGGCGTCTTCTTTTTCAAATGCCTCATCTTCTTGGAGAAGGCCCATCTCGAGTGCTTTTTGTTTGATACGATCAATGTCTAGCCCGCGACCATCATCTTCACAGCTAATATATATTTGCTTTCCTTTCTTATGGAATTGTAGTTTTATAGAGCCGTCTTCAGTTTTTCCTTGTTTTATTCGAGATTCAGTGGGTTCTATACCATGATCTACTGCATTGCGAAGAATATGCATCAATGGATCGACAAGTTGATTGAGGATATCACTATCAATAAGGATATCTTCTCCTACAATTTTAAGTTGTGTAGTTTTATTGGATAGCTTATTAGCTTGCTTAACGCTGCGTTTTAATCTTTGTGTGATCGATTTAAAGGGCACCATTCTTGTGCGTAATACTGCCTCTTGATTTTCTAATAAAATGCGTCTCTGCGTAGTGGAAAG
>CAYXVH010000253.1:0-4214 GCA_964468615.1 uncultured Thiotrichales bacterium
GCTTTCAAAATATCACTTACAGAGTGGGTGTGACATCGTATTTCAAATAGGTACAGCAAAATTCGGTGTGCGAGATCCTATAAGCGGTAAATTAAGTGAATCTAAGCTTATCGAAACAGCGCAGCATGATCAGGTGAGAATGTTTGAGATAAAATTGAGTCAAGGCGGCAAACCAGGGAAAGGAGGAATATTGCCAGGTGCAAAAGTTACTAAGCAGGTTGCAGAAATTCGAGGTGTTCGGGCAGGGGAAGATTCAATTAGTCCTAATAGACATCCAGAAATTAGTAGTGATGAAGACTTATTAGACATGATCGCATTTATTCGTGAGCTAACAGGTAAGCCAGTGGGAATTAAAAGTGTAATTGGCTCAGAAGACTGGCTTGATCATTTATTTAAATTAATACGTGCTCGCGGCGAGTCATGCGCACCTGATTTTATTACGGTTGATAGTGCAGATGGCGGTACCGGAGCGGCACCCATGCCGTTGTTGGATGATATGGGGTTGCCATTAAATGAAAGTTTACCCATGTTAGTAAATAAGCTTATTGAGCATGGGCTTTACGAGCGGGTAAAAGTTATATCGTCTGGAAAATTAGTGACTCCTGCAGATGTTGCTTGGGCATTGTGTGTAGGGGCTCATTTTATTACTTCAGCGCGTGGGTTTATGTTTTCATTAGGATGTATTCAGGCTTTGCAATGCAATAAAGATACTTGTCCTACTGGAATAGCAACACATGATAAAAAACTGCAACGTGGCCTCAATCCACATTTAAAATCTATACGTGTAGCAAACTACGTAAAAAACATTGTGCATGAGGTGGGTATGATTGCACACTCTTGTGGAGTTAAACATCCGCGAGAATTAGATCGGCGTCATGCTCGTGTTGTGCAATCAAATGGATTATCTATTCCGTTGCATGCTTTGTATCCGTCTGTAGGCCATGTTCCCTTAGTTGAACGCAGAAATTTAAATACTCGACCGTGGTCGGAAAAACAACAAAAATTTGAAGACCTAGAAAGTACAGTTGTAAATGTATCGATTCAACAATTGAATGGGAAATAGAGGCAAATCTAAAAGCATGGATACTCAAGATTCAGACAATGATGTGCTCGAAAATAAGTCGTCAGGCTTATTATCGTTGCCAGCTGCATTCATAAAAAAATTATACACGAATAATGATCAACTATTAGATGCTCAGCGAGACCAACAGGCTATAGAGTCTGAAGTGTACGAGGATGAAAGCAGTGAAGATGTTAGCGAGGTTTCAAAGTCGTTGAGTAACTTGGTTTGTAGTGTTCAAGAACTATTTCAAAACCACGATGCATTTAGTTCCGTTAGAAATATGGCGCAGGCAATCACTGATGCATCGGATTCAAATCATGTTTTAATTTCACTGGCAAACGTACTTAAAAAAGTAAGTAATAAGTATGTAATAGAAAAGCAAGAGATTGTGTTTGGACTGCCTCTTGAAATACTCAAAAAATTTAAATTTTCAAAAAATTACCAAGATAGAAGCACTGCTCTGCAAGAGCAATGTAAGAACATACAATCCATTACAGATTTGAATGCATGTTTGCGAGCTATGTATGAATTATTTTATAGCGTTTATCAAGATGCCTATGCTGATAAGGAAGAACTTGAAAAATTCTTGTTTAACATTGGTGCGCAAATAAGTCGTATCGGTGATAAATTGCATACCGTAGCAGAAGAGCAGGCATCTGACATTAAGATTCAAGGTGATTTGAATTTAAAAATGAATGATGCTGTGAGTCTTATTAGTAAGAATATTATCTCCGGCAATGACTTGGCATCATTAAAAGAGACTGTAAAAGTGCAGCTTGATGCATTGCAAAGTATTGTTGAGGAAGAACGGCAAATAGTCAAAGCGCAAGAAACACACGTTAATAATAACGTAAAAGTGCTAGCTAAGAGGGTGAATGAACTAAAGCTAGAAACCCTAGAGCTTAGAGATAAAGTTCAACGTGAAAAAGAGCAAGCACTGCGTGATCCACTCACGGGTTTATTTAACAGACAGGCTTATAACGACAAAATTACTGAATTCATTACTTCAACAGAAGAATATGATAGTAATTTATCCTTATTAATATGGGATATTGATCACTTTAAAAGGTTTAATGATATATATGGTCATGTGGTTGGCGATAGGGTGCTAAAAGCAGTAGCCAACAAGTTAAGTAAATTGCTCAAGGATGACTATTTCTTGGCGAGATATGGTGGAGAAGAGTTTGCTATGTTGATTCCAGAATTATCCATTGAAGAATCAAAGATGTATGCAGACCATGTCCGCAATGAAATTTCAAATATAGCATTTATGATTAAAGGCAAGAAAGTGCAGATAACGATTTCTTGTGGTATTGCAAGTATTCAGACAAATGATAATGCGCAAAGTATATTTGAGCGAGCAGATAAAGCATTATATGCAGCAAAAGAACAGGGTCGTAATCGTGTAAATATTTTCACGATTACGTAGATCTAGCGTAAAAATATCCCATCAGAAACTTTAACTTGGTTTCTCCCTGAATTTTTAGCTAATTTCAACGCGTTATAGGCTCTCGCATACAAAGATTCAACTGAGTCGCTACTATCTAATTCAGTAATACCAATACTAGCCGTTACTCTTACATTCTTGTCATTATTAGCAAGTAATTCATGATTTGAAACAGCTGATCTAGCTCTGTCTGCGATTAAATAAGCATCATGTGCTTGTGTGTTACTTAAAATCAAAGAAAATTGATCATAACCAAATCTATATAGAAGGTCTGTATCTCTGAGAACACTTTGCAAAGTTTCATATACATGCCGAATAATTAGGTCACCAAACATCAAGCCATTGTTTTCTTTCAAAGTCATGAATCGATCAATATCAATGAGCATAAGACTTAAAGGTTGTTTTTGTCTAAATGCTAATTTAGCTTCTCTGGTAATCTGGCCTTCTAGGAGTCCCCAGTTAGGTAAGCCTAAGTGAGATTCGTTTGCTGCAACAACGATTGCATTTTCATATTGAATTGCATTGCGGAATGGAAATATTGTTGCAGAAACATATTCGTCCAAGCTGCTTTTTTCATCTTGTGTTAAATCAGCATCACAATAAATAACTATATTGCCCCATGTGTCATCATCAACTTCTATGAGATAACTGTATGAGCTACTTGTTTTTATACCACGATTGATATGGGTATATAAAAGCGGGTACTCATATTCGATGCCACATATAGCCATATCAGCTTTTAAAGACTTAAAGAAAGTCTCAATAATCTGATTAAGGTTTAATGTAGTTTGTAGCTTTAAAACAAGCGCAACGATTGTTCGATCAATCGTTTTATTAGCTGAAATTGCAGTAGCAATTTCAAGCGCATGATTAGTGCTAGTTGAGAACCTCTCAACACTAGAGCTATTCACAAATTCTTTCTCCTTAGAATTTAATTCCTTATATGTATATGCAGAAAATGACACCTCTATATCATTTGGCAAATAAACTGTATCAAGGGATTATGTGGAAGATGGTTAAACGCTAATGTTACTCAGTTCAAATAAAATTTATAATAACTATTAAAATTACTGCTATGTGCTGATTATGTTAACTCTGTTTGTTTATTTGAAAATATGTAAACTTAGTTAACATAAATGATGTGATGTGCAACACAAAAAATGTTGCTAGAAATATGGATAAAGAATTACATTATGTTTAATAGATGTAATTGCAAATAAAATTACGTGAAATAATCAACTATATGTTGAAAATAATTCCATATTTGGGGAAAGTAAGTTAAATATATTAACTTTTATGTAATTAGACTGACGCTAACTGTCTTGATACGTGCGAATGTTTTGAGTGTCCGCTGTCATCATATGTTTTTGTCTGCTGTGTACCTGTTAACGAATAAAGAGTATCTAGCGCACTATTAGTAGACTTTAATCGGTTGGCGAGCAGTATGCTGTTTTCATCTGATAGTTCGCGACAGAATTGAATCAACTCTTGAGATTCATGCCATGCTTTAATATTTTTCTCTGCACAGATTACATTCATCATCCTGAGTGATTGTTCAAGATTAATGTCCGGGTTATCAGAAGAGTTGTTAAAGTAGTTTGCAATGAAGTCAGATAATATTTGCATATAGGCAAATTTGTCTTGAGTTGCTTGGCTGATTTCATCCACCGTACCTTTTATTAAGATCTCTTGTTCACGCCGAAG
>CAYXVH010000254.1:0-10966 GCA_964468615.1 uncultured Thiotrichales bacterium
AATACTTATGCTTATAATCGCTAGCGCTCCAACAAACGCCGAGAATCCGATCGCGGCAGATACACCGGCATATTCCGCAATGGTTACAGGCCCACTTATATTTTTTAATGAAGCTTCACCCACCACAAGTTTCCACAGTAGCTTAAGTGTTAATATAGAAACTTCCCAGGTCTTCACCAAACCCTTCCCCATTGACTCCATTGGCCCATAACGCACAACAACCTTCTGCGCCTCTAGCTGTTGTTTATCAACATAAGGGTACGCACCAATTCGTCCAACTACTCTACCATCAAGCTCATCAGCACTTGGGGTAAGCTGTAAACTTAATTTCTCAGCACCTCTTTGCAATACAAAACTAATCGGAACATCTGCGCGCTCTTGAATATAGCTAACTAAAGCTACCCAAGTATCAACCTCTTGACCATCAACACTGACGACTTGGTCACCCTCAAGTACGCCCGCATCTTTAGCTACGCCACGTTTAATTTCTCCAAATCTAGCTTGGTATTGGTAACGCCATGGTGAGATACCGATCTTTTCTAACAAGTTTCCTTCTGCTAATAATTGTTTTGTATCACTTAAATCTAGCGTTACCATTTTTTGTGACGAACCTACACGACTTAAAGTTGCACTTACAGAGCCATTTTTAAGCGCACCATTAAGCATCTGAATAGAAGTTTCTTGCCAAGTCTTAACTGGCTCACCTTCTATATGCGTAAACGTGTCCTGTGCTTGAATTTGCGCATGAGCTGCAATGCTTTCAGCTTGTATTTCTCCAACAGTAGGTTTAACACCGTCTACACCTGCAACAAAAGTGATCCAATATGCGAACACAGCAAATATAAAATTAAAAATTGGCCCCGCGGAAACAATCGCAAATCGCTTCCATACACGCTGACGATTAAATGCTCGATGCGCTTCACTCTCGCTCACCTCACCTTCTCGCTCATCCAGCATTTTCACATATCCGCCTAGCGGGATGCTCGCAAGTACATATTCAGTTTTATCAGCACCGGCTAACTTTGTAAAAAGCGGTTTACCAAAACCAACCGAAAAACGTAACACTTTCACACCGAGTTTTTTGGCCACCCAGTAATGCCCAAACTCATGTACGGTTACAATAATTCCAACTGCAACAACAAAAGCAAGCGCATAAGTTAAAAACTGCATGCTCTAATGCCTCGCCAACGAGTCACGAATATAATTTTGCGCATAATTTCGCGCCTGTTGATCTTTTTCGAATATCACATCTAGCTCATCTACAACAACGTGTTCGATATCTTGCAAAGTAGCATCTATCACTGAAGAAATATCAGTAAAACGAATTTGCTTATTTAAAAAAGAATTCACTGCCACTTCATTCGCTGCATTTAAAACCGTTGTAGCACTTTGTTGAGCGCCCAAAGCATCATAAGCCAGCTGCAAACAAGGGAATCGATTATGGTCAGGCTTAGAAAATTCTAAAGCACCTATCTCTGTTAAATTCAGCACATCTACACCTGAACTAATACGCTCTGGCCATGCAAGTGCATGAGCAATAGGTACGCGCATATCTGGATATGCCATATGCGCAAGAACCGATCCATCTGGATAAGCTACTAAAGAATGCACAATCGATTGAGGATGAATCACAATTTCAACATCTTTAACATTTACATCAAATAATTTACACGCTTCAATTAATTCCAACCCCTTATTCATCATCGTCGCAGAATCCACTGAGATCTTTTTCCCCATCTCCCAATTCGGGTGCGTGCAAGCTTGCTCAGGTGTTATATCTTCAAATTCTGCTAATGCTTTTGTTAAAAAAGGACCACCAGAAGCAGTAAGAATTATTTTCTCAATATCACAACGACCATTACCTATTGGTAGACATTGAAATACTGCATTATGTTCACTATCAATAGGCAATAATTGAGAATTATTTTGTTTAACAACCTTCATCAACAAATCACCAGACATCACTAAAGCTTCTTTATTAGCCAGCAATATACTCTTACCTGCCTGAGCCGCAGCTATAGTTGCAGGCAAACCAGCAGCACCGACTATAGCCGCCATCACACAATCAATCTCGCCAAGACTCGCAGCAAGCTTTAATCCATCGTTTCCGCACGCTAACTCAGGTTTATATTGACTGTTAACAAATTTAGCGATGAACTTATCAGCAAGCGATTCATTTGCCACTACCGCTAGACTAGGACGGAATTTGATACATTGCTCATACAAAAGATCAATATTTTGGTTTGTAGTTAACGCGGTAACAGAAAATAATTCTGAATGACGCTCAATAACGTCTAGCGTATTAACGCCGACCGAACCGGTTGCACCTAATATTGAGACTTTTTTCATTTTTGATATTTAAATTTTCAGAATTACAATTTTATACTGTCTTAACAGCCAACCAAGATAAACCAAGCACATAACCTGGAGCTGCCGCAGTTAAGCTATCAATCCGGTCAAGCACCCCCCCATGCCCAGGGAGAATAGTACCACTATCTTTTGCACCGGCCTTGCGCTTTAACAAGCTTTCATACAGGTCACCCACCACTGATATTAAAGATATGATCACACATAGACATACAAAATAAATCCACAACTGCCTATCAATCGCAAATAAGCGTACCGCTATAATTGCCATTATTACCGATGCCACTAATGCCCCAAACACTCCTTCTCGAGACTTTCCTGGACTCAATTCGGGTGCCAACTTATTTTTACCAAACTGTTTACCAGTAAAATATGCTGCGATATCTGCAACCCAAACTAAAGCCAATAAAAACATTAACATTGCAGGATTCTGAGCGTGCAACATTGTAAGCGCTAACCATGCAGGCACTAGAACTATGATCGCAGAACATTCCAACAACTTTTGTAAACGAGTAGATTGCAGCCATGCAGATTTATATAACGCTAACAAACAGACCACAGCCCCCCACCATATGCTCGCAATAAGTAAAATTAAATATTCTTGCTCAGCACGAGCAAATAACCATATGGCCGAAATTAAAGCTCCCACCAGAACAGCATATAATAATTTCTTGAAAAAAGTTTTTACCCCAATCAGAGTTGACCACTCCCAGGCACCTATCAATGTAATACCAGCAAACACAACTGCAATTAACGTATTTGATAATTTAAAAATTGCAAAAACAATTAGCGAACCCAAAATTACTGCAGTGATGACTCTTTGCTTTAGCATAATTTAATCTACAACTTACTCCTGCGTGCGGCCAAATCTTCTTTGCCTTAAACGATATGATTCAAACGCTTTGCTTAACTCATCTGTAGAAAAATCTGGCCACAGGATGTCACTGAAATATAGTTCTGTATAAGCTAGCTGCCATAATAGAAAGTTACTTATACGCTGCTCTCCACCTGTTCGGATAAACAAGTCAGGTGCAGGCATATCTTGCGTGGCAAGCTTAACTTCCAATGTCTTATCATCAATATCTGATAACGACAGTTTGCCATCATGAACCTCTTCAATCAGTTTTTTTGCCGCCTGAAGAATGTCCCACTTACCACCATAATTAACAGCAATATTTAGGAATAGTTTTTCGTTTTCAGCTGTAAGCTGCTCAGATTTTTGAATTTGCCGAAATAGCTTTTTTGAAAAGGCGTCAGTTTCACCAAGGAACTTAAGGCGAACGCCATTCTCAGCCAAGTTTTGCACTTCATTTTCCAATGAACGCATAAATAAATCCATTAGTGCCGACACTTCAGCTTTAGGTCTATTCCAATTCTCACTACTAAAGGCAAATAAAGTTAAATATTTTACTCCCGCCTCTCCGCTAGCCTTAATAACTTCTTGCGTAGCTTTTACACCCTCTATATGCCCAGCCGTGCGTGGCAACTTGCGTTGCTTTGCCCATCTGCCATTGCCATCCATAATAATAGCGACATGGTTTGGAGTAGTTTCATACGACATTTACAAGGTTGTACTAATTAAGAGCAATTAATTTTTCAAAAAGTCACGTTATCAAATTCTAAACTTCCATAAGATCTTTTTCTTTCTGCCCTAAGATCGTTTCAATCTCTGCTATAAACTCATCTGTCATTTTTTGAATCTCATCTTGCGCTTGATGATCTTCATCTTGAGAAATCTCTTTTTCCTTCAACAAATCTTTGAAGTCAGCATTTGCATCACGACGTATATTGCGTATTGCAACACGGCCTTTTTCTGCCTCATTTTTCACAACCTTAACCAGATCTTTGCGTCGTTCTTCTGTTAGCGGTGGCATTGCAATACGTATAACCGTTCCCGCAGTGGTTGGATTCAATCCGAGATCAGAACTCATGATTGCTTTTTCAATATCGCCTACAAGATTACTTTCCCATGGCGTTACCGCTAAAGTCCGCGCATCCTCTACCGCTACCGTAGCAGCTTGATTGATCGGTACACGATTACCGTAATAATCCACCATTACATGATCGAGCAATTTTGCATTTGCACGACCCGTACGAACTTTTGATAATTCATTTAGCAATGAATCAATACTCTTACGCATACGTTGCTTAGCATCTTCTTTAATTTCTTCAATCATGTTTTATGCTCCTGTCACTTCCGTACCAATATTCTCACCCAGTATTATTTTAGTTAAATCCCCTTCAGAGAATAAATTAAACACACGCATAGGAATTTGATTGTCACGACAAAGCACTAACGCCGTGGCATCCATTATCCCTAATTTCTGTTGAATAGCATCATCGTATTTAATTTTGTTATATCGTTTTGCATTTGGATTTTTATGTGGGTCATCATCATAAACACCATCTACCTTAGTAGCTTTCAGCATGATGTCGGCATTAATTTCTGAAGCTCGCAAACTTGCAGCTGAATCTGTTGTGAAATATGGATTTCCAGTGCCAGCCGCAAATACCACTACCCGACCTTTCTCAAGATGCCTTACAGCACGCCTACGAATATAATCTTCACATACTTGATTAATCTTAACTGCAGACATAACACGACAATAAATGCCTAAATTTTCCAACGCATCTTGCAATGCCAAACTATTCATTACCGTTGCTAACATCCCCATGTGATCTGCCGTAACTCGATCCATCCCACCTTGCGCAAGCCCAGCTCCACGAAAGATATTGCCACCACCTATCACGATCGCAACCTCTACCCCCAACTTACTAATATGAGCAATTTCAGCACCTATGCGAGTTATAATCTCTGGATCTATCCCATAATCATATTTACCCATAAGCGCTTCGCCGCTGAGCTTCAATAAAATACGCTTATAAACTGCTTTCTTATCTGACATATCTAAATTGCTAACATTTTCAGGACATAAAAAAAGGGGCAACGCCCCTTTTAGTGGTGTGCTATTTCAATCTTTATCTTTCAAATCATCGATTTGTTTCTGAACCTCATCGGCAAAATTTTCTGACCTTTTCTCAAGTCCTTCACCGACCTCATAACGGATAAATTTAGTGACCGACGCATTTGCACCTTTCAAGTATTTTTCAACCGTAAGACTGTCATCTTTTATAAACGGCTGACCAAGTAAAGTACTTTCTTTCAAGAATTTATTTACTTTACCCAAAACCATTTTTTCTATAATTTCTGCAGGTTTTCCACTAGCCTCTGCTTGAGCCTTAGCGATATCCCTTTCTTTATCCAGCACGTCTGCAGGCACTTCACTTTCACTTATACAAAGAGGCTTAGAAGCTGCAATATGCATCGCAACATCTTTACCCACTTCATCACTACCACTGTGATCAACTAACACAGAAATACGTTTTCCATGGGCATAACTAGAAACGCTAACATCAGCAGACAATTTTTCGAATCGCCTAACTTGAATATTTTCACCAATCTTAGTAACTAGCTCAAGACGTGTTTGCTCAACTGTCTGCCCATTTGGCATTGAGGCTGCATTCAACTCTTCAACAGATTTCAAATCGTTACTCAAAACCAATTCAGCTAACTGATTAGTGAAGCTCTGAAATTGGTCATCTTTAGCAACAAAGTCTGTCTCACAATTCACTTCAATAATAACTGCTTGCTTACCATTGTTTGCGATAGCAGTTGTTCCTTCCGCAGCAATACGGCTAGCTTTTTTATCCGCTTTGGCTTGACCTGATTTGCGCATTTGCTCAATTGCAGCATCCATGTCACCACTCGCATCCGTAAGTGCTTTTTTACACTCCATCATTCCTGCACCAGTACGTTCGCGCAGTTCCTTCACCATTATTGCTGTTACTTGCATTACTTCTTCCAGATTTATAGTTAGTTTTGATTTATATATTTCGTCTTACTCAAGTCAGTTTGGCAGGCAATGATTTTGCCTGGCTAATCCAAGAATTAATTACGGATTCTTCTGGCACACTAGGCGCCAAAGATTTCTCGGCATTAGTAGCCTGTAATTTTGATAGAATATCTCCTGCAGCAGCTCCTGCAAGTTCAGCCATATTGTTATAGCCGCTGACCTCAAGTAGCTCAGCCTCGTTTCCTGCAACACCGGTTAAACGGAAGAAATCACTCATCTTCACCCAACGCTCAAGCGACTTCACATTCAATCCAGTTGTTTCAGCACATTTTTCGCGCGCATCTTCAGATGCACACTGCTCTAGTAACTGCTCAACGGTTGAGACACCTACTTTACCCAAAGCCTCACCATACTTAGGACCTATACCTTCTATATCAGTAATTTTAGTGCCTTCACTAACTGCAGCATCACTCGCAGCTACAGGCTTAGCCGTAGCTTTTTTCTTAACAGTAACTTTTTGCTTAGGCTTTGTTTTAGCAGCAGCTTCTTTTTCGGTGACCTTACCCGACTCATCTACTTCAACAAAATCATCTTCGTTGCCGCCAGCCATAACACGCACACTTTCTTTACCTTCAGAAATTGCATCTGCAATATGTGAGGCATACAACTTAATTGCACGGATAGCATCATCATTACCCGGTATCACGTAATTCACACCATCTATTTTGCAATTAGTATCTACAACCGCAACCACTGGAATTCCTAACTTATTCGCTTCTTTAATGGCTATAGCTTCATAACCAACATCGATAACAAATAAAACATCCGGCAATGAAGGCATGTTTTTAATTCCACCTAAACTGCGCTCCAACTTATAGAGCTCACGATTAAGCATAAGTATCTGCTTTTTATTTAAGCGCGCTACTCCATCACCACTCAACATTTGCTCTAAATCATGCAAACGTTGAATAGATTTTTTTACCGTATTGAAATTCGTTAACATACCGCCTAACCAGCGGTGATTAACGTAAGGCATTCCACATCGAATCGCTTCTTCACGAACAGAATCCCGCGCAGAACGTTTAGTGCCAACAAATAATATTCTGCCGCGATTAGCAGCCATGTTGCCCAAGAATGTGGCGGCATCGAGAAACATTGGTAGTGTTTTCTCGAGATTAATAATATGAATCTTGTTACGCTCTCCAAAAATGTAAGGGCTCATTTTTGGGTTCCAGTAACGGGTCTGGTGACCGAAGTGCACGCCAGCTTCTAACATTTGGCGCATAGTAACGCTAGTCATTATATAAGTACTCCTATAGGGTTTTATACTTCCGTATATCCCATATGGAAACTCTCAAGGAGCACCCGACCATATGTGTCGATAATACGTGTAGATTTAAAGTGTGTGCGCCCAGTAGCATTTGCAGTTGCAGTTGCAGTTGCATTTGCAGTTGCATTTGCCTTAAGCGCGGGCGATTTATAACATGATTACATATTCAGAACAATTACTTAGATCCACGCTATCATTCTATCCAAATCATCATTAACCGACTTAGCCAAAAATTATGAGTGTAACCATAAAAACCCCCGATGAAATCGAAAAAATGCGCGTAGCTGGGAGGCTTGCCTCAGATGTTCTGGAAATGATTGGACCCCACGTGGTGCCTGGTATCAGTACCTTGGAATTGGATCAAATCTGCCATGAATACATCGTAAACGAGCTACAGGCGATCCCTGCACCACTCAATTATCGCGGCTTTCCCAAATCTATTTGCACATCAGTAAATCATCAGGTTTGTCATGGTATTCCCGGGGACCGAGTCCTTAAGAACGGCGATATTCTGAATATCGATATAACAGTAATCAAAGATGAATTTCACGGCGATACCAGCAAAATGTTCATACTTGGTAAACCACCAGTGCTAGCCCAACGACTTGTGGATTTAACCTATGAAGCATTAACCATTGGCATTCAAGAAGTTAGACCTGGCATCAAGCTTGGTGACATTGGTCATAAAATTCAAACTTTCGCTGAAAAAAACCGCTGCACTGTGGTTCGAGAATACTGCGGACATGGCATTGGCCGCACGTTCCATGAAGACCCTCAAGTATTGCATTACGGCAAACCTGACACGGGCATGGAGTTAGAAGCCGGTATGACTTTTACGATAGAACCGATGATCAATGCTGGTAAAAGAAATGTACGTTTACTCCCCGATGGATGGACCGTAGTAACTAAAGACCATAGTTTGTCCGCTCAGTGGGAACATACCATCTTAGTTACCAATCAAGGTTACGAAGTATTAACCAAACGTAGTGACGAAAGTTTTTAAATACAGACTCAAGCAGTCGTTTGACTCTTTACCCAATCACTAAGTCATGCTCAACATTGATATCTATGAGGCGCTTGAAGCTGATGCGCCTATTTTGCAATTCCTGCAACAAGACCACGCTCTTCCACTAAACGTTGAAAAATATAAAAACTTCAGAATTGAACTTCTAAATCTGCTTAATCAGCGCTTTAAAGCTCAAGCAAATATATATGAACTCATATCGCTAAACACTTGCATTATTGATGCTTTATTGAAAAACATCTGGAACTCTTACGATATCCCAAGCGACTCCGCAGCATTATTAGCCATAGGCGGTTATGGTCGTCGAGAAATGTTTCCCGAATCAGATATAGACGTAATGATTGTTCTCAAAGATGAAAATGATGAAATAGTAAAATCCAAAATTGAATCTTTCTTAACTTTTCTCTGGGACATAAACCTACACATCGCACAATCCGTTAGAACAATAAATAACTGCATAGAAGAATCTAAAAAAGATATCACCGTCTTAACCAGTCTAATGGAACACTATTTCTTAGCTGGTAGTGAAAACTTGTACAAGCAGGTTATAAGTGTTGTTGAAAATAATAAGATCTGGCCCAGTAAAAAATATTTCAAAGAAAAAAGACAAGAACTTGAAGGTCGGCACAAAAAATTTGGAGACACCGCCAACCATCTAGAGCCCAATATAAAAGAAAACCCAGGTGGATTGCGCGATATCCACACCTTGCGCTGGCTAACCAATCGCCACTTCAAAACAGAGAGCTTTGAACAATTAACAGAGACAGGGTTTTTATCCAACAATGAATTAATTCTATTGCAAGAAGCCTATCTGGTATTAGCTAAAATAAGGTTTGCACTGCACCTATTTGTTCAGCGCGGCGATGACCGCTTGTTATTCGATTATCAGTACGAGGTTGCATCTCTACTTGGTTACAAAAATGAAAACCGCAATCAGCGGGTTGAAGAATTTATGCAGGCTTTCTACCGCACCAGCAACCAGCTCTCTACATTGTTAGAAATAATTGTAGAACGCCTGCATTCAACCATATTCCCAGGCTTATTTAAGCGCAGGGCTAAACTTATAAATGAAAATTTTCAAGTTCGCGCTAATTTACTAGAAGCAACTAACCTAGAAATATTTAAAAATTCCCCAGAAGCGATATTAGAATGTTTTCAGTTATTACAAGAACACAAAAATCTAACTGGCCTTAGCAATCAATTACAAAAACTAATCATCGAGAACTTACACGTCATTGATGACGACTTCAGAAACAACAAAAATAATTGCAATAGATTCATATCCATAATCAGCCGCATTGAAACCAATTACCGTGAATTAAAGCGCATGGCACAACTGGGAGTGCTCGGGAAATATTGGCCAAGCTTCGATGCGGTAACCGGTAGAATGCAATTTGATCTTTTCCATATCTATACTGTTGAGGAACACACCCTTCGAGTTTTTGAAAATGCATGCCAATTCAGTAAAAATATTACCGAAGGCGAATATGCCGCCTATCATGATATTTTCACCCAAACCCCAAAAGCATTAATTCTCTATTTAGCTGCATTATTTCATGACATTGCAAAAGGCCGTGGAGGTGATCATTCCGAATTAGGAGAAGAGGAAGCCAGGTCCTTTTGCCTGCAACACGAGCTTAGCTTATTTGATGCTAACTTAGTGGCCTGGTTGGTGCGAAATCATCTAATAATGTCAGTAACTGCACAACAGCAAGATATTGATGATCCATATGTAATTAAAGAGTTTGCAAACAATGTCGGCAATCTAACGCGTCTAAATTATTTATACCTTCTAACCATTGCAGACATGCGAGGCACAAACCCTAAACTCTGGAATAGTTGGCGCAGCGCATTGCTTTCAGAATTGTACCAACGTGCATCACAGTATTTGCGCCAAGACGTAGAATCCCCAACCAACCGAGATGAACTTGTTGATCAAGTTAAATCTTCTGCTTTGCAGTTGTTACAAAAATCCAACTTAAACCAAGATAGCTGCTTAGCGTTCTGGCAAGAACTTGGTGATGATTATTTTATTCGCCACTCAGATGAAGAAGTAGTGCGGCATACACAAGCTATTTTAAATCACAGAGACAAAAGCAATGTAGTTGTAAATATTCATCAATACAGCGCTAGAGGTGCAACAGAAATTTTCATTTACTGCAATGACCGAAACTATTTATTTGCACATATCACCTCAACACTTGCTAAATTAAGGTTGTCAATCGTCCATGCAAGAGTAATCACATCATACAAAGGACACGCACTAGATACATTCTTAGTATTAGATGCAAATGAAAAAGCTATCGATAATGAAAAACAATGTGACTTAGTTAAGAAAGAACTCACCCAGGCATTAGAACATCCCGAAGAGATAGTACCCAGTATTAACCA
>CAYXVH010000255.1:0-9673 GCA_964468615.1 uncultured Thiotrichales bacterium
CCACCTACTACAAGGCCGCCCTTACCAATAGTTGGAAATACGGCATAGCCGTAGCTTTTGTCGAAAAAGCTGCCACTTTCGCCAGCACCCTTAAATACATTGATCGTTTCCTCAAATTTTTCTTCCCCGACTGCAATCAAAGGTAATATTAAAAGAAAAAATAAAAGAAATTGTTTAAGTTTTACTGATCGCATCTTTACATTAACTCCGTGGATGTTATTAGAAGAAATATAACTCAATATGCGTTTGAAAAAAACTATTAAGACAAAATAGATGTGCTTCTAGCATTACCCAATGCGGTTCGGAGGTTCATCAGATTATACACTTATTCAAAAATTACGGCCGCCAGCTCGGTGAAAGTAGATTCAAGAGCGAATTGCTATTTAGTACAGCAAAGTCTAAGCGAATTCTCAAAGTGCCCCACCAAAAGGTATTCATTTTTCATGTAAAAATTTCCTTATAACTATGTAACTACCAATTCACCAGGTACAAGTGACTTTATCTATTATTGCGCTTTAGAGTATCTATATTCCGCGAGTATTTTTGATAACCACTCGCCTGTTGGTTGCTCTGACTCAGAGCAACGAATGTAATATGGAGCTCTACTTAATGAACTTTTAGTTGCGATACGCTCAATGAATTGATCTGCATTTGTAACCTAATTTTTACCTTTGCGATATTTCATTCGAAGATGCTCTTCTGCATCATTAGAAGCATGCTCTTTTCCATTACGAATAAACGTACAATTACTTTTCCCAACAGAAGTTAGCAAGTGTTCTATTTCAGAATTAGTTTCACCCGAGAAAACAGGCAGCGCTGCAAATGTTAGAAGAAAAAATAAAAGCCCTAATTTATGTTTTTTCAAATACTAAACTCAGCAATAATTGGGTTATGATCAGAGGTCTTTATATGATGTGTTTCGGTTTTTTTTACTTTCAAGCCTCTAACGTATAAATGATCTAAATAGAAACCAAAAGCAGTTTTACGATGATCTTCCTGAAATGACATGGCTTCAAGATCCAAATCGAATGCAAGAGATTCAACAATATCCAAACGCCTCTTACGCCAAGTATTAAAGTCTCCAGATAATATTACAGGGCCATCATGTACCGCCAACACTTCGCGCACTTGATCAATTTGTTGTTTAAATTCTTTAACTCCAAAACTGAAATTAATCGCATGTATATTGACGACTGCTAGTGTGTCATCAGTTCCCAATAATCCATACTCGGTGACAGTGGTTGCTTTCGCTGTTCCTAACCATGGCTCCATATTTTTGAAATTGCAGTGCGTTAATGGTTCGCTATTGCTAAATGTCATTACACCCGTTACATGCTTTGGTGTTTGATACCCTTTACCAAATGACCAAGACCAGGTTTTACTAAACGACTTGGTTAGTTCAGGCCCAAGTACTGCTTCTTGAATAAGGACAAGATTCTTACCATCCGCAAAATGCAAAAGATCATTCTTCCATTGATTAATTTGCCCCTTTTTAATATTCCAACTAAGCAAATTGATGTTCGAGGAATCAAGTTCAGTAATTTCAATTTTAGCCTCCTCGCTTAGATAGGCACGACACTCATCCACGTCATACGCGATATCATGCTCATGCGTGGCTAACGCAAACGTTTCTAGTTCATCTTGTACAATTGGATTACTTGCACAACTCCCGAGTAGTAATGTGAAAATTCCAATTGTAATGGATCGATTTTTATACATAGAAATCATCTATTTGCGTTTTATGATTACACGGTAGAATCATACTGAAAATTACGGTACTGACAAGTTAAGTTCATCTGGGTGACAATTACTGGATGAATAAATCAACAAGTACATAACATATCTGATTTAGTTACTCCTTATCTTTAGGATGAACAAATTTATCCGTTCAAGGAGACTGTTGAATAAACTCCATAAATTCAGGGCGATTTATTGAACCATTCCCATTTTCATCATAACGAGTAAAAATTTCATCTTCTGCTAAATTATAAACAGCCTTAGCTTCGTCTCGGTCTAGACGTTCATTTCGATCCAGGTCTGCACCTCAAAACATACCATCCTCATAACTTCTACCACCGCCACCGCGTATGCCTGCAATTGATACGACAGGTATCAGCATTATTAATAGAAATAGCTTTCTAACTATTTTGAATGCTTCATTATTTGAAACTTGGAGAAGGAAATATTATTAATGGTTTAGAAAATAGGTAGTTGGCCTAGAGCAAATCCAGTTCATATTTATAAATTATTACATGGAATTATTAAGTAAATGTCCGCATTCAGCCAAAAGCGGACATTCAATTTACTGTAAATTATTTTAAATCAGTCGATTAATTTCCAAACGTGTACCCGACTCCAATCGATGCACTGAATACTTGATCATCATTCGTAATCGGGCTGTCATCGATTTCATCTCCTAGAAATTCATAATTAACCCCGCCGGTAATCAACCAATTTGATCCCGGTTTGCGGTACGCTGCCTGAAGGCCTAAACGGAAGTTAACGTCATCATCTGCCGAATAGGCAGAACGTGCCGGTGTGGCTTCTCGACCTCGCACGCCATAATAATAATCATTAAAGTCTTCATCCTGCCAAACAATGCTGGCAGAGGGCTTCAACATTAAGCCCGCCCCTGTTTTATGCCGATAGAAAACTTCACCCACCACTTGAGAACCCTCACTTTCATCGGCTACATCCGTCACTGCTGAAAATTTAAGTCCCAGTTTTTCAGGCTTCCAAATAATATGACCGCCTACACCAATAGATGGATCACGATCACGCATGCCATCTAAAAAATTACTATCACTATCATCGTAGCCATAGTCGAGATACTCGCCAATAATGGCAAATTCCCAAACCTCTGAATCTGCAAAATTCCAGCCTAGGGTTTGGCCGCGAACAAAAAAGTGCTGTCCTTCATAGAGAAGGATGGGTATTAGCGATGTTTCTTCATCACTGTCATATTTTTTATACGGCTTGTCTTTGTAAGCAACTCCAGCACCAATGGTAAATGGCTCTGCCATCGCAGATTGACTTACAAAAAAAAGTGCTGCAACGATAAGTGATCCTAATGCAATGTAGTTTTTCATCTCTATCACCTTACTGGGAGTTCAGTATTTTAAAATAATTTATTCTTAATCTCGTTTGTGTGTTAATACAAACGAATATCCGCATTGGGTCGAAAGAAGATATTCGCTATTTGAAAACTCTTACTATTCAGCCTGCTTGTAATTAGACAGTATGCTTATCACAAATAAATTGAGTTAGATCAGCTAACGGATAAATATAAACGTTCGCTTTGGGTCGTTAGCGGTCATTAAACAGCTAAGGTTTGAAGATTTCCAGCCATTATCCCTTTTGCCTATTTAATATCGATGTCTTTGCCAAAATATTAAAGAAGATAGCCTAATCTAGTGATTTGCTGACACAAATCAGTTACCTCCTAACCCCAGAGATATAAAGTTAAACAAAAAGGATAGATTGTATAATATTCAGCTGTGTCTGAATGTTGATGAAGATAGCAAAGGAAAATAAGATGAAAGAAACTAACAGCAGACATCCTCTAATTAAATTAGTTTGGGTATTGTTAACCATTACAGTGTTCGTTGCGATTTTAAGCACAATACTTACAACTTTGTTATAAATAGTTAACTGAGCACGTATATTTAGTTATGTCCGCTTTGGGACATTAGCAGACATCAAAATTAATCTGTTCGCGTCATCCAAGACGCGCTTCATTTACACATCCCTGTACTCATACCTTGGCTCGTAAGCAGACAATAGGCTCCAAGAATTAATCAATATTCTCTTTTTTATAAGGCAGCTGAGAAGACCCATACCTCAATACAAGGGATGCAATAGTTAGCAATAAAATTGCTCCAGCGAGATAAATTATTTCTAATGCATTCATTTCTTTCATGCCTAGAATAATAAACCGCGTGATCGCGACGATTGAAATATAAATGGGATAACGAACCGGAAGTTTTCCGCTGGTGAAGTACAGCGCTACCATGGTTAAGATTTCTAAGTAGATAAATAGCAACAAAATATCGTGCAACTCCACTCTGGCTTGCAGATATATCACATATAGCTCTTGGCCAATCGCAACAATAGTCGCCAGGGTAATTAGCACAAGTCCTGCACGCTCTATAAATAAAATAAAGCGCATGATTGGATGTGAATCATTTAATGTAGGTTTAGCCACATGTCACTCCGTTTATATCTCAGATCAAAAAAACAATTCTTTTAATTTAGCACCCGGGTTCTCCGCAACCATAAATGCTTCCCCCACTAAAAAGGAGTTAACACCTTTATCAACCATTAAAGCAATATCATCTTTAGTATGAATACCACTTTCGGTTACCACATGGCAGTTATCAGGAACTTTAGCTAACAAATTAAAAGTTGTATCCAATGATAGCTCGAAGGTGTGCAAGTTTCGGTTATTAATTCCGATCATAGTTGGTTCGAGCTTTAAAGCGCGGTCCATTTCTTCTTCATTATGCACTTCGACCAACACATCTAATCGCAATTCTTTGCCTAAGGTATAGAGCTCAGTCATTTTTTCATCATCTAGTGCTGCTGCAATGAGTAGCAAACAGTCTGCATTTACCGCAAGCGTTTCATAAACCTGATAAGTGTCAATAATAAAATCTTTACGCAAAATAGGCAGAAAACAGGTTTTGCGTGCTAACTCTAAAATAGCACATGAGCCTTTAAAGAATTCCGTATCGGTCAATACGGACACACAGCTCGCACCATTCATCTGGTAACCGGCTGCAATTTCCATAGGGTTAAAGTTTTCTCGCAGAATGCCTTTACTAGGAGAAGCTCGTTTAATCTCTGCAATCACACCTGGCCGTTTAGCAGCTTGCGCTCCACGCAATGCTCGCTCAAAGCCTCGTGGACTAGATGCATCTTTAGTCATATCTTGCATTTTCTCTAGTGGCATATGCAGCTTACGCTCCACTAGTTCATTTTTTTTATGCTCAATTATTTTGGTAAGTATTTCTGGAGTATTTGTCATTTATTTTTATTTAAAATTATTTGTATATTCTATGTATTGTTGGAATTTTTTCTTGGCCTCACCAGAAACAATAGCGTCCGCTGCCAAACTAACACCCTCTTCTAGCGTTGCAGCTTTATCGCTTGCATATAATGCAGCACCTGCATTCAGTTTAACGATATCTAATGCTGCACCTGTTTTGTTATCAAAGACATCATTCACTATTTGTAAACTTTCAGCAGCATCCTTCGCAACAATATCAGCAAGTTTTCCTTCATCCATACCAAATTGTTTGGGCGAAATACTATAACGAGATACTGCTCCATTTTTTAGTTCAGCAATTTGAGTATTGCCTGCAATGCTAATTTCATCCAAGCCATCATCGGCATGCACGACTAAAACATGCTTACTTCCTAATGACTTTAAAACATTGGCCAACGGCTCAATCCATTGCTCACTAAACACACCCAATACTTGATGTGGCGTATTGGCAGGATTCGTTAGCGGGCCTAATAAGTTAAACATGGTGCGCACACCTAATTCTTTGCGCGGGCCAATCGCATGTTTCATGGCACTATGATGTGCAGGCGCAAATAAAAAACCTATGCCTAATTCTTCTATACATTTTGCAACTTGATCTGGTGTTAGCTGCAGATTTACACCTGCAGTTTCTAATAAGTCTGCACTACCACTTTTGCTGGAAACCGAACGATTACCGTGTTTTGCTACTCGTGCACCGGCTGCCGCGACCACAAATGCTGCCGTGGTTGAAACATTAAAGGTGCCTTTAGAATCTCCACCCGTGCCACATGTGTCGACTAAGTTTTCTGTCGCTACATTTACCTTTGCAGAAAGTTCACGCATTACTGAAGCAGCAGCAGTAAGCTCTTCAGCCACCTCGCCTTTCATGCGTAGCGCTACAAGAAAACCTGCTACCTGTGCGGATGTTGCTTCACCCGACATGACCGCACGCATAACGGTAGTCATTTGTTTTGAATTAAGGTGATTACCTTCAATAACTGTGTTGATGGCTTGCTGAATATCCATTTATTGCTAAGAAGCCCTGATTTATTTTGCTATGTCGTTAAAAAATATTTTAAAGTGCTCATTTACATATATGTAAACTCCGCTTTTGAAATATTTTTTGCCTAATAGCAGACATTTCATTAATAAATCAGTACTTCCCTTTAACATTGTAGTTAGTTCTGTTTAATAAAATTAGTTAACAAATGATGGCCAAAGTCCGTGAGAATCGATTCGGGATGAAACTGCACGCCTTCAACTGCAAGTTCTTTATGACGCACACCCATAATTTCATCTAATCCGCCTGCATCATTTTCTGTCCAAGCAGTAATTTCCAGACAATCTGGGATCGATTGCTTTTCAATGACTAATGAATGATAACGTGTAGCCGTAAAAGGGTTGTCGCATTTTCCAAACACATGCTTATTATGATGATACACCAATGACGTTTTGCCGTGCATGACTTCTTGGGCTTTAACAATTTTACCTCCATACGCTTGACCAATACTTTGGTGACCCAAACAAACTCCTAGAATCGGAATTTCTCCCCCAAACTCCGCGATGGTTTCTAATGAAATTCCTGCTTCATTTGGTGTGCAAGGGCCAGGCGAAATTACAATATGGTCTGGCTGAAGCGCTTTAATTTCTTTAACACCAATTTGGTCATTACGCACAACTTTAACTTCCTCACCAATTTCACCCAGGTATTGCACCAGGTTGTAGGTAAACGAGTCATAATTATCGATCATTAAAATCATAAGATTATTTATAACTAGGCCAGTAGCAGTCTTGCATCGGACTATACAATGGATGCCGCCGCTTTAGCAGCCTTAAGCATTGCACCTGCTTTATTATTAGTTTCAATCCATTCGTTTTCAGGAACAGAGTCATAAACGATTCCTGCCCCCGCCTGTATATAAAGTTTTTCATCTTTAATCACTGCTGTACGAATCGCAATTGCAGTGTCCATATTGCCATCCCATGATATGTAACCTACTGCACCAGAATAAATGCCGCGTTTCGTGAGCTCATATTCGCTGATAATTTCCATAGCTCGGATTTTAGGTGCGCCGCTTACCGTACCTGCAGGGAAAGTCGCCCTTAATACATCTATAGCATCAAGTTTTCCATCTAATTGGCCTGTAACATTTGAAACGATATGCATAACATGTGAATAACGCTCAATAATCATTTTATCAGTGAGCTCTACCGAACCTGTTTTCGCTACACGACCAACATCATTACGCCCGAGATCAATTAGCATAAGATGTTCTGCAAGCTCTTTTGGATCTTGCATAAGTTCTTTTTCTAGCTCGAGATCATGTTGCGCATCTTTGCCTCTTGGTCGGGTACCTGCAATGGGCCTAACGGTAACCTCATCATCTTCCAAACGAACTAAAATCTCAGGAGAAGAGCCAACAATATAAAATTCATCCATATTCATGTAATACATGTATGGCGATGGATTCAAACTACGCAAACTTCGATATAAATTTATTGGCGGTGCTGTGAATTCAGTGCTTTGCCTTTGCGACAACACTACTTGCATTACATCACCTTCGCGTATGTATTCACGCGCCCCATCTACTGCTTGCTTAAATTTATTTTCAGGAAACTCTGAAACAAAGTTTACGGGTACTTGTGGAGTATTCGCAGTAACATTTGGTGTGGGTTGTTGCAGCATCACAGAAAGTTCATCCAAACGCTCTTCACCTAACGCTAATGCACGCTCTTGTTTTGGGTCAACGTGAACAATGATAAATATTTTTCCGCTTAAACTATCGAATACCACTAACTCTTTTGACACCATGAGAAAAATATCAGGTGCCTGCAAAACATCCGGCTTAGCCTCATCTTTCAAACGTGGCTCAATATATTGGATGGTTTCATAACCAAAATACCCCACTACTCCGCCAGTGAAACGCGGCAACTCTGGAATATCAGGCACATTGAATTGATGCAGAAAATTTTGCACCCAAGTTAATGGGTCTTCAGCTTGTTCTTCATTGGCATGGTTATCTTTTTCATGCACCACTTTATTACCGAACACTTTGATACGTTCAGCACAAGACAAACCTATAAAGGAGTATCGGCCCCATCGTTCTCCACCCTGTACCGATTCAAATAAATAGGTATAAGGCTGATGAGCCAGTTTTAGATAAGCACTAAGTGGGGTGTCAAGATCAGCTAACACTTCCCGCACCAGCGGAATGCAGGTATAGCCTTGGCTAGTTAGTGAATCAAATTGTGCGGAATCCATGTCATCTCCAAAATATTAAAAAGAAAAGCGAGCAAAAACGTTAATGTTGTACTAGCAACGCCAACTAAAAAACTCAGCTATTCCTTTCTGCAATGAGATGAACATTGAAAAATAATTCCTTACGCGATTGAAAGAAGGTACTGCGGTATCTCCACAATGGAGTCAATTATATAGTCTGCGCCCAAAGCATCAACTCCTTTCCCCTGATGATACCCATAACTTACGCAAAATGACTTCATATTCGCCGATCGAGCAGCTTTTATATCACTAGCGGAGTCTCCAACCATCACCGCCTGAAGTGCACTGAGATTGGTTTGCTTGAGAATCGTTTGCAACACCTGAGGGTCGGGCTTTTTAACTGACAAGTCATCACCGCAAATCAAATATTCAAAAAAATGGTCTATTTCAAATGCCTCCAAAAGTGGTGGCGTGAATCTTCTCGGCTTATTGGTTACACAAGCCAAGATATAAGATTGCTCACGCAACGCCATTAAACCTTCCAATGCGCCAGGGTACATCGCACTCTCAACATTTATATGTTGTTCATAGATATCAAAAAACAATTGATACGCTTGCTTAAATAATTCTTCAGGTGGCTCGCCATCTAATTGGCCCGTTAATGCGCGTTTAATTAAACGACCCGCGCCATTGCCAATCCAATCTCGCACTTGAGCTAGATCGCGCGTAGGAAAATTTAATTCCTGCAACATTTTATTCATGCTGATGGCGATATCCGGCGCACTGTCCACCAACGTGCCATCCAAATCAAATATCACGCAACGCGTTTGCGCTAGAGATTGAGTACTCAAACCAAAATATTCTAAAAGAAATGTATTAGGAAGTAACTTTATTGCAGCTAGCTAGTTGCTCGCGCATTTTAGCAATAGTGCCCTGATAATCTTTAGTATTAAAAATTGCAGAACCTGCAACAAAAGTATCTGCACCCGCTGCTTTTATTTCTGCAATGTTATCGACTTTTACCCCGCCATCGATTTCTAAGCGAATTGGCAAACCAGACTGATCGATAATTTTTCTAGCTTGTTTTAATTTTGTGAGTACTGCAGGTATGAATTTTTGCCCGCCAAAACCAGGGTTAACGGACATGAGCAACACCATGTCTACTTTATCGAGCACATATTCCAACTGATAAAGCGGCGTTGCAGGATTAAACACCAAGCCTGCTTTACAGCCTTGATCGTGTATTAACTGCAAACTGCGATCAACATGCTCAGAAGCTTCCGGATGGAAAGTTATATAACTTGCTCCGGCTGCAGCGAAATCTGCAATCATTTGATCCACTGGTTTTACCATCAGATGAGCATCGATTGGAGCTTGCACACCGTAATCACGCAAGGCCTTACATATTACTGGCCCAAACGTTAGGT
>CAYXVH010000256.1:0-13594 GCA_964468615.1 uncultured Thiotrichales bacterium
TTGGTCTAATAAAGAAAGTACTTTTGATATGATTCATAACCATGCAAAGCGTGCTCCACATGTCAGCCATTGGGTAGGAAATGCTATTATTAGGTCATTACAGACGGTTAATGCTTAACACTACACTGAACTGTAATTTAGCCCATTAATTCAAGAGACGAACGTCCGCTTTGGGTTGCAAGCGGTCATTTTAATCCTAAATTTGTCTACAAAAATAAAATTATTTTTTATATTTTTAGGCGATATATATATGTCTACAAAATGTCTACACAGAAAATTGGAATTTCTAAGAAAAGGGTAAGTGATTGAATTTATGGCTCCCTGGGACGGGCTCGAACCGCCGACCTAGTGATTAACAGTCACCCGCTCTACCAACTGAGCTACCAGGGAATAATGGAAGCGAGAGAGGATAACGATACGCTGTAAGCGGGTCAACATTGATTCGGTGGTATTCGCTTAATTGTCATCTTAAAAGGTAACGTTCTGTGTACATGGAACGCCAACTTTACCTGCACGTGAGATTATATATACCTAGGAACTCAATCTTGCTCAGTTATTGAGCTCCAATACTCTCCTCATTACAGATTTCATTGGTCGGCCCATTTTGCCTTTGATTATTTCTGCTCAATTTGCCGTTCAGGTCATCTGGCTGATAGTACCAATAAGCGGCAACCATCGTCTGTAGGTCTTTGATCGTTCTATAAATATTCCTCAGTAAGCGACATATGTCGTGTATGAATATTGTGTGAATACAAGGAGTGACACAAAGTGGGTAACGTAACGCTATTTGAATATAGTGGCCATCAGATTCGGATCGTCAAGGAAGAGACCGGTGAGCCATGGTTTGTTGCGGCAGATATTTGTAGATGCTTAGGTTTAGCGATTAATAAGCGAACCGGCAAACCAAATGTGACTGTAGCAACTCGTAATTTAGGTGATGATCAAAAACGTAAATTTCGAATCGATACCCCGGAGAATCCTAAAAATCCGTGGATTGATATGATGATTTTATCTGAAGATGGTATGTATAAAATGCTACGAATCTCAGATAGTCTCGATGTGCAACGATTCAAACAACATGTACAACGAGAAGTGCTGCCACAACATCTTAATGGCGCTTCAGCTGCAAAGTTTGCCAGCCAAGGTCAATAGGATAAGGTTAATTCAAATTTCCATCGCTTGGGACTAATCGATTTTTGAGAATTAATTGAAATCCATCCAATCGTTGGAAAAGCCTTGCTCAAATTTTACTAAGTAAGGCTCATCTGTTTTTTTATAACTCTCTTAAGCGTGCTATCGCTTGTTCTAACACTTCCATGCTCGTGGCATACGAAAATCGTATATGACCTGGCGATCCAAATGCGGTGCCAGGTACGCCGGCGATGCCAGATTTAACAAGCAAGTGCTCTGCAAATTCCACATCATTTGAAATTCCATCTGTTCTATCAATGAGTCCCTGTATGTTTGGGAAACAATAAAACGTTCCGTCACAACTCATGCAGTCAATGCCATCAATTTTATTTAATGCATTTACAATGTATGCATGGCGTTCTTCAAATGCTTTACACATAGTGCTCACACAACTTTGATCACCAGTTAGCGCTGCTTCGGCAGCAGCTTGTGAGATAGAGCTTGGGTTTGAAGTGCTTTGTGACTGAATGTTAGTCATAGCCTTAATGATGTCGCCTGGACCAGCAGCAAAACCAATGCGCCACCCAGTCATTGAGTACACTTTAGAAACGCCATTTAAAATAATTGTGCGGTCTTTAAGTGAAGGGGTAGTATTTAATATGTTGGTAAATTTTTGTCCGCTAAACATAATGTGCTCATAAATATCGTCAGTAACAACAACAATGTTTTTATGTTTTTCTAATGCCTTGCCAAGTTCGGCCAATTCTTCTTTAGTGTATGCAATTCCAGAAGGATTGGATGGGCTATTAATTACAAATAACTTAGATTTTGGTGTGATGTGTTTTTCTAAATCAGCAGCGGTAATCTTGCAACGGTTTGCATCATCACTTGGGATGATCACAGGCTCGCCACCCGCTAATAAGGCCATGTCTGGATACGATACCCAGTATGGTGCTGGAATTAGTACCTCGTCACCGTCATTTAGAATTGCTTGGCACAAGTTGTAAAATACTTGTTTACCACCATTTGAAATCATCACCTCATTGGCCTCGTAGCTGAGTTGATTCTCTCGTTGGAATTTATCGATGACTGCATTTTTTAAGGAGATGGTTCCGGGTACAGGGGTGTATTTGGTTTTACCATCTTGCATAGCTTGAATTGCAGCGGCTTTAATATGTTCTGGTGTATCAAAGTCTGGCTCGCCTGCAGCAAGGTTCAAAATATCTCCACCTTCAGCGCGAATTTGATTTGCTCTAGCCGTTATGGCTAAAGTGACTGATGGCTGAATGCGAGATACGCGATTGGCTAATGGAATGGTCACAAGAGTTCCCTTGAATATTATGTTGTCAAAGTTGATTGTTTGGTGAGCCACTTTACAGCGGCGAGGCATCATACGTGAACTTTCTAAAAGAGATAAGTCAAAAGTGTTCAAAAAGCAATCATAGCTATGCAAAGTAATTTTCAATTAAATACGAAATTCGATCCTGCAGGCGATCAGCCAGAGGCGATATCCTCACTGGTTGAAGGTCTGAGAGACGGCTTAGCCCATCAAACCTTGCTGGGTGTTACCGGTTCAGGTAAGACCTTTACTATCGCTAACGTGATTCAAGAGGTTCAGCGCCCCACTATCATACTGGCACCTAATAAAACCTTGGCAGCCCAATTGTATGGGGAAATGATGGAGTTCTTCCCCAAAAATGCAGTGGAATATTTTGTCTCGTATTACGACTACTACCAGCCAGAAGCGTACGTACCTTCAAGTGATACATTTATAGAGAAAGATGCCTCGGTAAACGACCACATTGAACAAATGCGTCTCTCGGCGACTAAGGCACTATTTGAAAGACCCGATACCATCATAGTAGCAACGGTATCGGCTATTTATGGTCTGGGGGATCCAAAAGCATATCTAGGAATGGTGATGCATTTAGATCGAGGTGATCGCATCGATCAGCGTAAATTATTGCATAAACTCGCTGAGCTACAGTACAAGCGGAATGATGTTGAGCTGCGCCGCGGTACTTTTCGTGTGCATGGTGATGTCATAGATGTGCATCCGGCAGAATCTGAACGCGAAGCGATTCGTGTTGAATTGTTTGATGATGAAATCGAAAAATTAAGCTACTTTGATCCTTTGACGGGGGAACTGATTCGCAAAGTGCCACGCTTAACTATTTATCCAAAAACACACTATGTCACTCCACGAGAAGTTTTATTAAATGCAATTGACCAAATTAAAGATGAACTTAAAGATCGATTAAAAGTATTGAAAGACGAAAATCATTTGGTAGAAGAGCAGCGTTTGGAGCAGCGCACACGTTTCGATTTAGAAATGATTCAAGAAATCGGCTATTGCAATGGCATCGAAAATTATTCGCGTTATTTGTCTGGTCGCGCTCCTGGTGAGCCGCCACCATGCCTATTAGATTATTTGCCCGACAACGCACTTATGGTGATGGATGAGAGCCATGTATCAGTGCCGCAGTTTGGTGGTATGTATAAAGGCGATCGTTCACGTAAAGGAACCTTGGTGGAATACGGGTTCAGGCTTCCCTCTGCAATGGATAATCGACCTTTAAAGTTTGAGGAGTTTGAAAGTTTGGCTCCACAGATGATTTATGTGTCTGCTACTCCAGGTCCATATGAAGCGGAAAAATCAGATGCAGTTGCAGAGCAAGTTGTGCGTCCTACAGGATTGATCGATCCGGAAATTGAAGTGCGGCCCGTCGGATCCCAAGTGGATGATGTGTTATCGGAAATTAATGAACGCGTCCAAAAAGATGAACGTATCTTAATTACAACGCTAACCAAGCGTATGTCAGAAGACCTTACTGAATATTTAAATGAGCATGGTGTACGGGTGCGTTACCTGCATTCTGATATCGATACCGTAGAGCGTGTAGAGATAATTCGTGCTTTGCGTAAGGGTGACTTCGATGTCTTGGTGGGGATTAATTTACTACGTGAGGGTTTAGATATTCCGGAAGTATCGTTAGTAGCCATACTCGATGCAGATAAAGAAGGTTTCCTGAGATCTGAAAGATCATTGATTCAAACAGTAGGGCGGGCTGCGCGACACTTAAGTGGTAAAGCCATAATGTATGCAGAAAAAATAACCGGCTCCATGCAAAAGGCGATTGATGAAACTGATCGTCGTCGCGAAAAACAAGTGGCTTTTAATAAAGAGCATGGCATTACTCCTGTAGGTATTAAAAAGAATGTATCCGATATTATGGAGGGTGCATACAAAATGCCGTATGACTTGAGCAAGGGTGCGTCACGCAAGAAAGTGGCTGAAGAGATTTATGAATATTCACGCATGACACCAGAGCAAGGCATGAAGAAAGTGAGGCAGCTTGAGCAAAAAATGTATAAGCATGCGAAAGACTTGGAATTTGAAGAAGCGGCTAAAATTAGAGATGAAATAGAAAGGCTAAAAGACATTATCATTGGGAAGCCAAGTGCGATGTGAAGGTTGTCTATAAGGTCTAAGGTATCGCACGAATTAGATCTATGTTAATTTCACCAATCGCAATAGGCGCGTAGCTCAGTTGGTTAGAGCGCTACCTTGACATGGTAGAGGTCAGCAGTTCGAATCTGCTCGTGCCTACCACTCTTGCGTGTGAGTACTACACGCAAATAAAATATAGCGAAGCTATTCAATATTATATTTAACAAGTGGCCGGTCGTAGAGGTCACCACTGAAAGAGAGAAAGTAGAATGCCAGTCATCACCCTTCCTGACGGAACTCAAAAACAATTCGACAATCCTGTCACTACTCATCAAATCGCAGAATCTATAGGCCCTGGATTAGCAAAAGCTACAATTGCAGGGCGTATTAATGGTGAGCTTGCAGATGCGTGTGTGGATATTACAGAAGACGCCAAGCTAGAAATTGTTACTAGTAAAGATCAAGATGGCGTCGATATTATTCGTCACTCGTTTGCGCACCTAATGGGGCATGCCGTTAAACAACTTTATCCTAATGCGAAGATGGCAATCGGTCCGGTGATAGATAACGGATTTTATTACGACATTGAATATGAGCGTCCGTTTACTCCGGAAGATTTAGCTGCGATTGAAAAGCGCATGGGTGAGTTAATCAAGAAAGACTACGATGTAGTTCGTAAAGTAGTGAGTCGTGATGAGGCAGTAAATGTATTTAAAGAGCGTGATGAAGATTACAAAGTAGAAATTGCATCTGAAATTCCTGATGGTGAAGTCATCGCCTTGTATCATCATGAAGAATACACCGATATGTGTCGTGGGCCACATGTGCCGAACACGCGTCACTTGCGTGCATTTAAGTTAACTAAGCTTGCCGGTGCGTATTGGCGTGGCAATTCAGATAACCAAATGTTGCAACGCATTTATGGCACCGCGTGGGCAGATAAAAAACAACTCAAAGAGTATTTAACTCAGTTAGAAGAAGCGGAGAAACGTGATCACCGGAAAATTGGCAAGCAAATGGATTTGTTTCATTTTCAGGAAGAAGCGCCAGGCATGGTGTTTTGGCACGATCGCGGATTTACTTTATATAAAATAGTTGAGAACTACATTCGTAATACCCTTAAGGATCGTGGTTATCAAGAGGTTTTAACGCCTCAAGTGTTAGATCGTAAGCTTTGGGAAAAGTCAGGTCATTGGGACAAATTTGGGGACATGATTTTTGCTACCCAATCTGAAAATCGTGAATACGCAATTAAGCCGATGAATTGTCCAGGGCATGTGCAAATTTATAACCAAGGTTTGAAAAGTTATCGTGATCTGCCGTTAAAACTTTCAGAATTTGGTTTGGTGCATCGCAATGAGCCTTCTGGAACCTTGCATGGCTTAATGCGTTGCCGTCGATTTGTACAAGATGATGCGCATATTTTTTGTACGCGTGAGCAATTGCAAGAAGAAGTTGCTGAATTAATCAAGCTTACCTTTGATGTATACAAAGAGTTTGGCTTCGAAAAGATTGAGTTGGCGTTGTCGACACGTCCTGAGCAACGGGTAGGCGAGGATGAACTATGGGATGAGGCCGAAGAAGCTCTTGAGCAAGCATTCAAGAATCAAGGGCTCGAGTTTAAGCTTCAGCCTGGAGAAGGCGCATTTTATGGCCCCAAAATCGAATTTACCCTTCGAGATTGCATAGGTAGGACTTGGCAGTGTGGCACCATACAGGTGGATTTTTCGATGCCAGGTCGACTAGATGCGACGTATGTGGCTGAAGATGGCGCGAAAAACGTACCGGTAATGATCCATCGTGCCATTTTGGGTTCATTAGAGCGATTTATTGGTATTTTAATCGAGAATTATGCTGGTAATCTTCCACTCTGGTTGGCGCCTACACAGGCGGTAATTATCAATATCACTGATAAACACAGTGATTATGTGGGCTCAGTGCTAGAAACGCTTAAAAATCAAGGGTTCCGAGTCATTTCTGACTTGAGAAATGAGAAGATTGGCTTTAAGATTCGCGAGCACACAATGACCCACGTGCCGTATATGCTGGTGGCGGGTGATCGTGAAGTAGAAGCGAATCAGTTGGCCGTTCGTACGCGCAGTGGTGAAGACCTTGGTTCGATGGATATAAATGCCATCGTGCAAAAGTTCACTGAGGAATGCGCGAACCGCGGCCATTAATTTTTTTGGAGGATTAGAATATTAGCGCAGCAAAAGGTAATCGTTTAAATGGTGATATAACCAATCAAGAAGTTCGATTGATTGGAGCTGATGGTGAACAAGTTGGTGTGGTTGCAATTAATGAAGCACAACAAATTGCACAAGACGCTGATTTAGATTTAGTAGAGATCGTGCCCAATGCCAAACCTCCGGTTTGCAGGGTTATGGATTATGGTAAATTTAAGTTTGAACAAAGCAAAAAATCACACGCTGCGAAAAAGAAACAAAAACTAATTCATGTAAAAGAAATTAAGTTTAGACCGGGAACTGAAGAAGGTGATTATCAAACCAAGTTAAGAAAGCTTACTGAGTTTTTAACCGAAGGTGATAAAACTAAAGTAACCATTCGTTTCCGAGGACGAGAAATGATGCACCAAAATCTAGGCATGAAGTTACTAGAGCGAATTGAAGAAGATTTGAAAGAATATGGTGAAGTAGAACAACGACCAAAGTTAGAAGGACGGCAATTGGTTATGGTGTTCACGCCGCTAAAGAAATTAAAGAAGTAAAAATTAAAGAAATAACATAAACATAATATAAACGAAAATTAAGATGCCAAAATTAAAAACAAACAGAGGTGCTGCAAAGCGTTTTAAGAGAACTGCTAAAGGTGGTTTCAAGCGTTCGCAATCTCATTTAAGACATATTCTTAGTAAGAAGAGCACCAAGAGAAAAAGACACTTGCGTGCTGATGCATTGATCGCCGATGCAGATGTTAAAGCTGTGAAGCAAATGCTTCCTTACGCGTAAGTCATAGACATAAGATATAACCCATAACGAAAGAAATTAGTTAAATAAAATTAGCCAAAAAGATTAGAGAGTACTGAGATGCCAAGAGCAAAAAGATCCGTTGTCGCACACGCAAAACATAAAAAAGTGCGTGCTAAAGCTAAAGGTTACTACGGAGCACGTAAAAATGTTTACCGTGTTGCCAAACAAGCGGTAATTAAAGCTGGTCAATATGCATATCGTGACCGCAGACAGAAGAAGCGTCAGTTCCGCTCACTTTGGATTGTTCGCATCAATGCTGCAGCGAGACAATTTGACATGTCTTATAGTAGATTGATTGACGGCTTAAATAAGGCAGAGATTAATATTGATCGTAAAGTATTAGCAGACTTGGCGGTGCATGATATTGAGACGTTTGGTAAGTTGGCAGAAAGAGCGAAAGCTGGCCTGGCAGCTTAGTCAAATACTTGTTCGCGGATGGTGTTGTCATCCACACAGCAAATTTTATAGATTGATTAAAGGGAAAGGCACTGCCTTTCCCTTTTTTGTTTAAAGAGTTAATTTTTTTAATAAACATGATAGATCTAAGTACCCTAGAAGCGTCTGCAGTCGATGAAATCCAATCGACTGACAGCATAGAAAAGCTAGAGTCTTTGCGTGTGCAGTATCTTGGTAAGAAGGGTGTGCTTACCGAACAACTTAAAGCGCTTGGCAAGTTATCTAAAGAAGAACGTCCAGAAGCTGGGCAAAAAATCAATCAAGTTAAAGTTCGCATTCAAGAAGCGCTAGAGGTTAAGAAGGCTAGCTTGCAAGAGGCTGAAATTAATCAGCAACTAAAAAACGAAACCCTAGATATCTCCTTGCCGGGTCGTGGACAAAGCTCTGGCGGTCTGCATCCGATTTCACTTACTCTCAATCGCATACAAAACTACTTCAAGCAGTTTGGTTTTGTAGTAGAAGAAGGTCCAGAGATTGAGGATGAGTTTCATAATTTTGAAGCGCTGAATATTCCTGATCACCATCCTGCGCGTGCGATGCATGACACCTTTTACTTTGACGATAATCTGTTATTACGCACGCATACTTCTTCTGTGCAAATTCATGTTATGCAGGAACAAAAGCCACCGATAAGAATTATTGCGCCGGGACGTGTGTATCGGTGTGATTCTGATCCCACGCATAGCCCAATGTTTCATCAAGTTGAAGGTTTGCTGGTTGATGAGCAAGTTTCTTTTGTAGATTTAAAAGGTATTATCATTGATTTTCTGCAATGCTTTTTTGAAGACGAAAACTTGAAAGTGCGATTCCGCCCATCTTATTTCCCATTTACTGAACCATCTGCAGAAATCGATATTGGTATGGTGGATAAAAAAACCAACACAACAAAATGGTTAGAAGTAATGGGCTGCGGTATGGTGCATCCTAATGTGTTTGCGAAGGTTGGCATTGATACTAATAAATATAATGGTTATGCATTTGGCATGGGTGTGGAGCGTTTGGCGATGTTGCGCCATCAGGTGAGTGATCTGCGTTTGTTTTTTGAAAATGACCTACGGTTTCTACAGCAGTTTGCATAACTTATAAGCTTAGAGTTGAAAACATGCGTGTAAGCGAAAATTGGTTGCGAGAATGGGTTAACCCGGCTGTAGATACACAGCAGCTAGCGCATACCTTAACTATGGCTGGTTTAGAGGTAGACGGTATAGAACCTGCAGCGCCTAAGTTTTCTGGAGTAGTGGTTGCAAAAGTGCTAGAGGTTAAGCCACATTCCAATGCAAAAAAACTTCATGTTTGTCTGGTGGATGATGGTAAGGGTGAAGTGAACACGGTTATTTGTGGTGCTAGTAATGTGCGCGAAGGTTTAGTGGTTGCATATGCAAAAGTGGGTGCTGTATTGCCCAATGACTTTAAGATCGAACCAAAAAAACTGCGTGGTGTGGAATCTTTTGGCATGTTGTGTTCGGCGAGTGAATTAGGCTTGGCAGAAAATTCGCAAGGCATCATGGAGCTCTCAGAAGAGATAGAGCTAGGTGCAGATGTATATTCTAATTTTGCTTTAGATGATCAGGTCATTGATATTGATTTAACGCCAAACCGTTCAGATTGTTTAAGTATTCAAGGTGTCGCACGAGAAGTATCCGCGCTATTAAATAAACCATTGCAAAAAGAATTTATCGTTGCTGAAGTTAAAGTGACCAATCAGTCTTTATTATCTGTTTCTATTCAAGCCAAACAAGAATGCCCTCGCTATATAGGTAGAGTGATAGAAGGGGTGTCTGGTACAGCGCAAAGTCCATTATGGATGCAAGAAAAATTACGCCGAGCAGGCGTTCGATCAATTAATGCGATTACGGATATTACCAATTTCGTCATGCTTGAAATGGGGCAGCCCATGCACGCATTTGATCTAGAAAAATTAAATGATGGCATTGTTGTTCGATTTGCTAAAAAAGCCGAGAAACTTGAATTATTAGATGGTCAAACCGTAGAGCTTAGCGAAGATGAGCTAGTAATTGCGGATGCAAAGCGGGCGATAGCACTAGCAGGGGTTATGGGAGGGCAGGCAACTGCAATTCTGGATGGTACTTCGAAAGTATTTTTAGAAAGCGCGTCGTTCAAGCCAGAAATCATTGCTGGTAAAGCAAGACGTCATGGTTTGCATACTGATTCTTCTCATCGCTTTGAGCGTGGTGTTGACCCGACTCTAGCTAAACAAGCTATCGAACGAGCAACACAGTTAATTTTAGAAGTAGTTGGTGGTGATGTTGGTCCAATTATATGCGAAGAAGATTTATCCGTATTACCAACGCCAACTCAAATTAAGCTAGCACATTCTAAAGTAGAGTCTTTGCTAGGAATAAAGCTAAGTATCAAAGAAGTAAAATCACTTTTAGAGCGTCTTCATTGCGAAGTTAGTTTGGAGAAAGATGTTTTGCATGTGTCTCCACCAAGTTATCGGTTTGATTTAGCAATCGATGTGGATCTCATAGAAGAGGTTGCGCGTTTGGTGGGTTATGAAAAAATTCCTGCTGATGTAAAAGCGTTAGCAATTAACACTACTTCAAATATCGAATCCAATCAGCTTGGATTAATGAAGAATGCATTGGTATCTCGTGGTTACCATGAGGTGATTACATTTAGTTTTGTTGATCAAGAAATTGAGAGCCAGCTTTGTAACGGTAACACCAGCAAAAAACTTGCCAATCCAATATCGCAAGAGTTATCAGTGATGAGAGGTAGTATTTGGCCGGGTCTGATTAAAACTGCGCAGCATAATCTTCATAGACAACAGGCCAGAGTAAGAGTTTTTGAGCAAGCTTTGCAGTTTCAAAATACTGCGGATGGATTAAAGCAGTTGCCTTGTTTATCAGGTTTGATTGTGGGAAATTGCGAGCCTGAACAATGGGGTTCCTCAAATAGAAAGATAGACTTTTATGATTTGAAAGGGGATGTGGAGAATCTATTAAAAATATCTTCATTGCCTCTAGACCTGATTTCATTTAAACCTGCAGAAGATGCTGCACTACATCCAGGTCAGTCGGCTAATATTTTATGTGATGAAATAGTTATTGGTCGTCTTGGTAAGTTGCACCCACGTGTTCAGTCGGTATTAGATATCGACCCGGCAGTTTATTTATTTGAATTGCAGTTAAACAAATTAGTAAAGAAACCTATTGCAAGTGTATTCCAGGCGCTTTCCAAATACCCTTCGAATCGTCGGGATATCACAATGATTGTTGATGAAAATGTCAATGCAGAGGAGATTCGTTCAAACATTGAACAGATGAATATTGGTAGTTTGCAAAGTTTCGAAGTGTTTAGTATTTACAAAGGTAAGGGCATCCCAGACTTGAAGAAAAGCGTCTCTTTAGGCTTGATTTTACAAGAGTTTTCACGCACGCTTACAGATAAAGAAATAGAACAAACAGTCTTATTAATTATTTCTCAACTTGAAGATAAAGTTGGAGCAGAAATAAGAAGCTAATAAAAAAATGGCGCTCACTAAAGCAGACATGGCAGAAAATTTGTTCGAGGAGTTAGGCCTCAACAAACGTGAAGCAAAAGAACTCGTCGAAATCTTTTTTGAAGAGGTTCGTGTCGCACTTGAACAAGGACATGAAGTAAAGTTATCAGGCTTTGGTAATTTTATTTTGCGCGATAAAAATCAGCGTCCGGGGCGTAATCCAAAAACGGGTGAGGAGATTCCAATTTCTGCAAGACGTGTTGTTACTTTTCGTCCGGGGCAGAAGTTAAAAGCGAGAGTCGAGGCATATGCTGGAAATCAATAATAATAATGAATTGCCGGTGATCCCGGGGAAGCGATATTTTACAATTGGGGAAGTTAGCGAGTTATGTGGGGTTAAGCCGCACGTGCTTCGTTATTGGGAGCAAGAGTTTCCATCTCTAAAACCAGTTAAGCGTCGTGGCAATCGCCGTTATTACCAACGACATGATGTCATTTTAATTCGTCAAATACGTAGCCTTCTATATGAACAGGGTTATACCATTGGTGGGGCAAGACAAAAGCTTGCTGGATCCGATGCTAAGGAAGACCAAAATCAAAGCCAACAAGTCGTTCACCAAATGCGCGTAGAGCTCGAAGATTTGCTTCAAGTTTTGAAACGCTAAAAATTAACCTGCTTTATAATCGATTCTCACTAATTCATCGTATCGGGGTGTAGCGCAGCCTGGTAGCGCACCACACTGGGGGTGTGGGGGTCGGAGGTTCGAATCCTCTCATCCCGACCATTATTTCGGTATATTCTGCTAATAGTCGGGTCTGGGCTCGCACTAACCAGGTATAGCTTTTATACTTAGTGACTACATGATTTTATGGCTATCCATAGCGTAGAATTTAGTTTCCATTTAAATTAAGTAAAGCACTAAATAGACAGCACTTGGCTATCTGTTCTAGCGTGTTGCTGATAGATTAATATATATGTCACCAGATTTTCACTTTGACTTAGAATTAGCCTTATTGATAGGTACTTTAGTAACCGGATTTGTTTGGTTGTTAGATAAATTATTTTTAGGTGGCAAGCGACGAAAACGTGCGCTGGAGAAGTCTTATGATTCAACGCATAGTCAAGAGGCGGTAGAGCCGAGAAACAAAGAATACCGTGAGCCATGGTTTTTAGATCTTTGTAAGTCCTTTTTCCCTATATTACTTATTGTCTTGATTTTGCGTTCTTTTATAGCTGAGCCATTTCGCATTCCATCAGGCTCGATGATGCCAACTCTGTTGCATGGTGATTTTATTCTGGTGAATAAATTTACCTATGGAATTCGTTTGCCGGTGTTGCATAAAAAAGTGTTAGGTATAGGTACTCCACAACGTGGAGATGTAGCGGTCTTCCGTTTCCCGAAAAATCCAGCAGATGACTACATTAAACGTGTGATTGGTTTGCCAGGAGATCACATAACTTATCGTGATAAAAAACTGTATATCAATGGTGAGCTGGTTAGTCAGGAGAAGAATGGAGTTTATCAAGGTGAAGGTGCTAATAGTGCTATGAATGGTGCGATCATATTGCGTGAAGACCTTGAGCATCAGCCGCACGATATTCTACTAAAGAAGGTTGGGTATAGTGTGCCTGGCGAATATACAGTTCCGCAAAATCATTTTTTTGTTATGGGTGATAACCGAGATCATAGTAGCGATAGTCGAATATGGGGTTTTGTGCCAGAAGAAAATTTAGTAGGGCGAGCTTTTTTGGTTTGGATGAATTGGGATTTTGCGGGCAAGAAGTTTAATTTTGATCGAGTAGGTAAAAAAATTATCTAATATGAGGGTGTTTAAATGATAACTATGTATAAGCAACGTGGTGCAACATTCGTGTTTTGGGTATTTTTTTCGGCGTTGATAGGTTTTTTTATGATGCTAGGCATTAAGCTATTTCCAGTGTACTACAAAGGTTTCACTACAGAAAAAATTGTGGAAGAGATTGCCTTAGAGATGCAAGGTAAAAAACCTAACAAGAAGCAACTATGGCAGTCTATAGATAAACGAATAAATATAAATAGTGTCTATGGAGTTAATAAAGATCATTTTGTATTTGAGAGA
>CAYXVH010000257.1:0-10774 GCA_964468615.1 uncultured Thiotrichales bacterium
GATCGCTAGTGAATACTCCGCCGACGTTTGCCATTTATGTTTTAGGTTTGATGTTAAATTGGCTTAAAGCAGAAGGTGGTGTAGCGGAAATGCATAAACGAGGGCTGCAGCAAGCAAAAGCTTTGTATGATGTGATTGATGCTAGTGATATTTATGAAAACAAAGTTAGGCTAGAGGATCGCTCGAAGATAAATGTTCCGTTTAAAGTTAAAGATAAAAAGTTGCAAGACAAATTTTTGCAGCAAGCGGGAAGTCATCAGCTACTAGGGTTGCGAGGACATAAGTCTGTTGGGGGTGTGCGCGTTAGTATGTATAACGCAATGCCACAACAGGGTGTTGTCAAGTTGCTAGAATTTATGCGTGACTTTGAATTAAGTCACGTATGATTATATTTGTAAGCTTTGCAAACGACGGTCAAAACACACCACAGTTCCATCTGCGCAGGTTAAAGGAAACCTGTTAGCAGTATTTTTACGGCGTTCTTCGTGATCTGAATAGTTACGACTTGCTAAGGAAGTTTGTTCGGATCTTGAAGATGCAATCACAGCGCATAGCGCAAGAACTATTATACTTGAAACAAGTATGATTAGGCCTAACGTAAGTAAAATATTGACTAGCTGCATGAGAGATACTCTCCTACATAAAGTTTTAATGTTAATGGCGCGATTCTAATTCAGAAACTTAATTAATAAAATCAGTGAATTACTAACTAAACAATAGAATAGATAGGGGAATAATACCTAAGCCTCTGTTTGTGAACAAGGGCAAATTTTTGACAGAGCGCATGCCGGGGAGAGTCTAGGTGTTATAGAATTCTCGGTACCAATCTACAAAGTTTTGGATGCCCACTTCTACAGTAGTATTTGGTTTGTAATCAACATCTTGCACCAATGCTTCAACATCAGCATATGTGTCTGGCACATCTCCAGCCTGTAATGGGAGTAGGTTGCGCTCGGCTTTTTTGCCAAGGCAGTCTTCTAAAACTTCGATGTAGTGACTGAGCTCAACAGGTGCATTATTACCTATGTTGTAGAGTCGATAGGGCGCAAAACTGCTTGCACTATCCGGATTATTGCTATCCCAGGATGCATTTTTTTCTGGCAGGTGATCTAAGGTGCGAATTACACCTTCTACAATATCATCTATATACGTAAAGTCGCGACGATGGTTGCCATAATTGAACACATCAATAGGTTTACCGGCTAAGATGTTTTTTGTAAACAAAAATAGGGCCATATCGGGTCGACCCCAAGGTCCATACACAGTAAAGAATCGCAGCCCTGTTGTATGCAGGCCATACAAGTTGCTATAAACATGCGCCATCAGTTCGTTAGCTTTTTTGGTAGCGGCATACAAACTTAAGGGGTGGTCAACATTCTGGTGTACTGAAAAAGGCATTTTTGTGTTTGCGCCATAGACAGAACTACTTGATGCATATACAAGATGTTCGACGCCATGGTGTCGGCAAGCCTCCAAAATGTTGCAAAACCCTACTAGGTTGGTGTCTACATAAGCAGATGGATTTTCTATTGAATAGCGTACGCCCGCTTGTGCAGCAAGATTGATAACACGCTGTGGTTTAAATTTTGATATTGCATCTAAGATTGCATCTTTATCTTCTAGGTTGATACGCGCTTCAGTAAATTTGTCATAGGCTTTAACTCTTTCCAGGCGGCAAAGTTTTAAATTAACGTCGTAATAGTCATTGAGATTATCAATGCCCAACACTTCATCGCCGCGGTTTAATAAATGTATTGAAACAGAAGATCCAATAAATCCGGCAGAGCCAGTAACAACAACTTTCATATTTTTACTTAGGTTTTAGATTGAATATATGTAATGTGCAGGAATTTACAGCCGGCCATCTGTTTGGTCTTTTGGCAGCACGTTCTTAACATCAAATAAGACATGATTTTCATTTCCTAGAGCGTGTATTTTTTCAGCGCCTAAATTTTTGAATTCATCATGATTCACTGCCAGGATAATCGCATCATACTTGCTTGATGGAAGTTCGGGCAAGAATGAAGCGCTATATTCTTCATTTGCATCTGCAAGGTCAATCCATGGGTCGTAAATATCTACTTGAGAATGGTAAGTAGTAAATTCATTTACGATATCAATTACACGTGTGTTGCGAAAATCTGGACAATTTTCTTTAAAAGTGAATCCGAGGATTAGAATTTTTGCGTCCACTACATGCATTTTCTTTTGGAGCATAAGTTTAATGACGTACTCTGTAACATGAGCACCCATTCCGTCATTGATGCGTCTTCCAGATAAGATTACTTCAGGGTTGTAGCCAACTTCTTTTGCTTTGTAGGTTAAATAATAAGGGTCTACTCCGATGCAATGGCCACCCACTAATCCTGGTCTAAAAGGTAAAAAATTCCATTTTGTACCCGCTGTTTCAAGAACCTCTAGGGTATCAATTTCGAGACGATTAAAAATCAGTGAAAGCTCGTTAATAAGGGCGATATTTATATCGCGTTGAGTATTTTCGATTACTTTTGCTGCTTCGGCTACTTTGATGCTGCTGGCTTTATGCGTGCCAGCTTGAATAATTTGCTGATATAACTGATCGATAATGTCTGCTATTTCTGGAGTCGAGCCTGATGTAACTTTTTTAATATTAGTAAGTTTGTGTTCCTTATCTCCAGGGTTGATACGTTCGGGGCTGTAGCCGGCATAAAAATCAGTGTTAAATTTCAAATTAGATTCGTGTTCTAAAATTGGCACGCAATACTCTTCTGTAGCGCCAGGGTAAACTGTCGACTCGTAGATTACGATGTTGTCAGTTTCTAGAACACTACCAACAATTTTTGATGCTTGCTTAATAGCAGACAGGTCTGGAACTTTATGTTTATTTACTGGAGTAGGTACGGTCACAATATAAATTGTGCACGAATTTAGATCGTCAGTATTGCCAGTAAATTGTAGTTTGGTAGAATTTTCAAGTTCTTCGTTCGTAACTTCTAATGTTCGATCAAAGCCGTTATCTAATTCTTCTAGTCTTTTGTTGCTTATATCAAAGCCACATGTTGGGAATTGTTTACCAAATTCAACTGCCAGTGGTAGACCAACATAACCTAGTCCGATGACGGCAATTTTAATTTTATTAGGTAGCATGATTATAGGTAGCTTTAGGTTTATGTGTGGCTAGAAGATAGCAGTTATTAGCTGTGCCAAAATAAATGAATTCGCTTAAGAATTATGTAATTTTAGTTACTAGTATACAAACCATAAAGAGATATAGTGCTTGAATTTGCGTCTGAGAGGGAATGGTTTAGATATAAGTAATCCGAATGATGTATGAACTGATGTTTTCTACTTGCTAATGCGATTAAGCAATTTATTAATCCGCTTGCAGAAAATTTAATCACTGCTAGCTTATTATCTTTACATAAGGTGCTCATTGGCTTTAGGCTGACTTAAGAAGTTGATAGGGCTTGCGGTATATCCGTAAGCGCCAGATTGTAATATCACAATGTAGTCACTCACTTCGGCTTTGCTTAACTCAAGATTATCACCAAGAAGATCAAGAGGCGTGCAAAGTTTTCCTACAATATTTACAACTTCCATAATTGGCGAGTTGATTTTATTTGCAATATAAACGGGAAAGTTTTTTCTATTTCTTTGGCCTAAATTACCTGATGCTGCTAGTTGATGATGCATACCGCCATTGGTAATTAAATAAGTTTTCCCTCTTGAGATTTTTTTATCAACAACTTTGCAAACATAGATTCCAGCTTCACCAACAATATATCGACCTAGTTCAACAATTGTATTGATTGGTTGTTCAGAATGTATAGTTTCTATTGTAGGTGATAATGCCTGCATGTTTTTTCCTACAGAATTTAGGTCTAATGGAGTGTGTTTTGAAAAGTAAGGGATGCCAAAGCCACCGCCCATGTTGATAGTTTTAATGGGTTTGTTATATTCAGAAGTAATTTTTTTGACTAGCTCGATTGTTTTTTTCTGTGAAAAATTTATTGCTTCTGCATCAAGTATTTGTGAACCGCTGTAAACATGAAAGCCATGTAAATCAATACACGAGTCTTTTACCCAATTTAGTAGTTCAGGGATTTGTTCAGCATCGATGCCAAATTGACTAGAGCCACTTGCCATTTTCATGCCCGCACGTTTTTGAGTGTAGGTGGGATTTATGCGTATCAGTACTGAAGGTTTGTGCATGATTTCAGTGCCGATTTCATCCAACCTCTGCAATTCAAGACTTGATTCTGCACTGATTACAATATTGTTTTTTACTGCGATTTCTAATTCTTCATAACTTTTTCCAGGCCCGGTTAGACAAATGCTTGAACTATCTATACCAGTAGCAAGTGCTATTTTCATTTCTGCCATAGATGACACTTCAAGGCCATCCACATGGTCTGTAATGAAGCTGACTAGCGCTGGTAAAGGGTTAGCTTTAATCGAGTAATGAATCTTAATAGATTTAGGAAGAGTGTCCCTAAGCAGTTTGATCTTTTTCGCAACTACTTGTTTCGAATATATATAGCAGGGTGGTTTGATTCCTGAATAGTCTAGTTCTGCAATACTTTTGCCAGAAATACATAAAGCATTATCACGAATTTCAAAAATATCTAAAGGGTTATAAGGCATTAAAAAAATGGATGAATATATTTATTTTCGTCGAAGTTTGATTATAGATGAATTAAATCAATTTGTTACACTAAGCATTCAAGCGCATCGACTAGGGTGAAATGAGGGTTGGTGGCTGTATTGATTCAAGGACTATAATTGCATTAATGGCTCAGCAAAGTGCTTTTTTAGTTTCATGTCTACAGCGAGTTCAGAAAATCTGGTAACCAGCATAGTTGTAGTATTCTTCTTTGCTATATAAGGTAGAGCGCTATTTGCAAAACCTCTATTCTGTAATGCATTACTGTGACACCTAATTACATGCTTTATGAGTAAAAAAACACTATCAGATTTACGGCAGCAAATTGATGCGGTAGATCGCCAACTGCTCGATTTTATTAGCGAGCGAGCAAAATTGGCCCAGCAGATTGCCCAGGTAAAAGCGCAATCAGGCGAGGGTGGTCTTTATTATAGGCCTGATCGAGAGGCGAGTGTGCTTAAAAGCGTACTTGAGCATAATCAAGGACCTCTCTCTGATGAGGAGATGGCAAGGCTGATTCGTGAAGTAATGTCAGCTTGTTTGGCGCTAGAGCAAAGATTGCAAGTGGCATTTTTAGGTCCATCAGGAACCTTTACTGAGGAAGCGGCATACAAGCACTTCGGTCACTCTGTGCAAACGCTTGCAACCAATAGTATTGATGATGTGTTCCGAGAAGTTGAATCCGATAATGCAAATTATGGTGTGGTGCCTATTGAGAATTCTACTCAAGGTATCGTTAACAGTACCTTAGATATGTTTTTAGAATCCACCTTAAGTATTGTCGGTGAGGTTGAGTTGCGTGTGCATCAGCATTTATTAAGTAATGTGGAAAAACTTGCTGACATCCAAGTTTTATATTCACATCAACAATCATTAGCGCAATGTAAAAAATGGTTAGAGACGAATCTGCCAGGTGTTAAACGTGTTCCAGTGAGTAGCAATGCTGATGCGGCAAAACGTGCAGCAAATGAAAAAAATGCAGCTGCACTAGCTAGCGAAACAGCTGCATCTGTTTACGATTTAACGATACAGAATAAAAATATTGAAGATTCGCCCGACAACACCACTCGATTTCTAATGATTGGCAAACAAGATGTAGAGCCTACGGATGATGATAAAACCACTCTATTGATTTCTGCACGTAACAAACCTGGTGCGCTCTATAGTTTATTACAGCCGCTAGCGAAAAATAATGTAAGTATGACGAGAATCGAGTCTAGGCCTTCGCATTGTGTGAATTGGGAATACGTTTTCTTTCTGGATCTTGAAGGGCATATTAAAAATGACACAATTAAAAATTGTGTGGCGGAATTAAAAACAGAGGCAGACTTACTTAAGGTGCTTGGCTCGTATCCTCGTGCGGTACTATAAATCAATAGTTTTTCCTTCAACACAATTCACTAATAAATATGTTTAATAAAGTGTACCTTGTTGGTGTGGGCTTAATTAATGCTTCTCTTGCAAAAGATTTAAAGCAACACGGCCTTGCACGATCGATTGTGGGTGTGGGTAGAGATGCGCAAAGATTAGCTGCAGCACAAGCACTAAACATTATTGATGAATATCAGTTGCTACAAGATATTGATGTTTCCGATGCAGATGTAATTGTGGTGGGTGTGCCGGTAGGGAAAATTAAAAATACTTTTTCTATTTTAAAACCCAGCTTAAATCCTAAAACACTATTAACCGATGTTGGTAGTAGCAAATTGAATGTCGTTCAAGCAGCTTTAGAGGTTTTTGGCGAGCTGCCGATTAATTTTGTTCCCGGGCACCCTATCGCTGGGGGTGAGCAAAGTGGTTTTGAGCATGCTATAGAGCACTTATATAAAAATAGGAAAGTGATCCTAACCCCCACGGAGAAAACTGCCGCATCTGCTAGCAATACAATTACTAATATGTGGGAAAGTGTTGGTGCAAATGTGGATCTCATGCCTGCTAGCCTGCATGATGCTATTTTATCTGCTACCAGCCATTTGCCGCACATGGTGGCCTATAATTTAGTGAATTATTTAGGTCAGCGCGAGGATGCAGAGAGTATATTTAATTATGCCGCGGGTGGGTTTTATGATTTCACGCGTATTGCTTCTAGTGACCCAACCATGTGGGCAGATATTTGTGTGGCAAATAAAGATGAAATTATCAATTCCATAGATGGATTTATCAACTGCTTGACTGAACTAAAACAAAAGATTGCTGTGCAAGATAGAGAAGGCATTCACGCATCATTCGATCAAGCGAAACAGCTGCGCGATAAAAACATGAACAATAAAAATCCTAATAAATAAGACAGTTCATCTAACCTGTCTTAGATTTATAATCCTATGGGGTCTACACATTTTCATTTAGAGCCAAGTGCAACTTGTAGCGGAGTTACAATGGTGCCGGGGGATAAATCGATTTCACATCGTGCAGTTATGCTGGCTTCCTTGGCGGAGGGTGAGAGCGAGGTGGTTGGTTTCTTGCCTTCTACTGACTGCGAAGCAACCTTGGTAGCGTTTCAAAACATGGGTGTGCAAATTGAGCGTCTCGATGATGCGCATGTGCGCATACAAGGTGTGGGGCTAATGGGTTTGCAAGCGCCGAGCGATGTGCTTGATATGGGTAATTCTGGTACCGCAATGCGTTTAATGGCTGGGATACTAAGCGGGCAAAATTTTTGTTCTATTTTAGCGGGTGATCACTCACTTTCACTACGCCCCATGCAGCGTATCCAGATACCTCTAAGGAAAATGGGTGCAAATATTACGAGCAAAGAAGGTTATACGCCGCCTTTAGAGATGCAACCGTCAAGTGAACTGTCAGGTATTGATTATTTGCTTCCCGTTCCCAGTGCGCAAGTCAAGTCATGCGTGCTATTGGCAGGTTTGTATGCACAAGGCAAAACTTGTGTAGAAGAAAATACCCCCACACGTGACCACACAGAAAAAATGTTGAAAACATTCTCCTATCCAATTGAAGTGAATGATCAAAGTGTATGTGTTGAAGGCGGTGGCAAATTGCTGGCTAGCAATATCGAAATTCCAGGCGACATTTCTTCTGCAGCGTTTTTAATAGTGGGCGCACTAATTTCTGAAAATGCCACGCTCACTATTCGTAAGGTTGGTATCAATCCTACGCGTGATGGAATTATTCAGATTTTGCGTTTGATGGGAGCGGATATACAAATAACCAATAAACGAAAAATGGGCATGGAGCCAATAGCAGATTTGGTTATTAATAGTAGCGAGCTGCAAGGAATTGATATACCGCAGTCATTAATCGCTAATTCAATTGATGAATTTCCAATCATATTTATTGCAGCCGCTTGTGCGCAAGGTGTAACTACCTTAATGGGTGCAGAAGAATTGCGCGTAAAAGAATCGGATCGAATTGCAGTCATGGCAAACGGTCTGCAAGCGCTGGGTATAAGTGTTAATGAAAAGCTGGATGGCTTGGTGATTACGGGTGGTAAAATCCAAGGTGGTAGAATCGATAGCGGAGGTGATCATCGCATCGCCATGGCGTTTGCTATGGCCTCTATAAAAGCGAATGCTGTAATAACGGTTCTAAATACAGAAAATGTTATGACCTCTTTTCCCAGCTTTGTTGACACGGTTTCTGATCTCGGCCTCAAAATTTCTCAACGCTAAAACCCCTAAACTGCCATGACCGAAAGCTCTATTCCAGTAATCACCATCGATGGTCCTGCAGGCTCTGGTAAAGGTACGATTGCCAGACAGGTAGCGTCTCATCTGAAGTACCATTATTTGGATAGTGGGGCTTTGTATCGAATATTGAGTTTGCTGAATCAGCAAAAAGGAATAGCGGTTGATGATTTGCTGGGCCTAGTATCTTTATGCAAGGGAATGGAAGTGAAGTTTGGGTTTGATGCTCAAAATTTAGACAATCGAGAGAGAGGAAAAGAGCTACAAGAAGGTAGCCAGCAAGAGAATGTACCGGTTTTTCTGAATGATAGAGAAGTCTCAAGTGAATTGCGTACTGAGGAATGTGCGGGCAGAGCCTCTGAGTTGGCGGCATTGCAGGAGGTGCGGGCTGCTTTGCTAGAAAAGCAGCGTTCCTTTAGGCAATTACCAGGTTTGGTAGCAGAGGGCCGAGATATGGGGACAGTAGTTTTTCCTGATGCCGAGCGCAAAATATTCCTTACGGCTAGCCCTCATGAGAGAGCACTGAGAAGGCAGAAACAGTTGAAGAAACAAGGCATTAGTGCTAGCCTTGGCCCCCTTTTGAAGGACATAGAGACGCGAGATTCCAGGGATCAAAATCGCAAAATCTCTCCATTACGTCCTGCCACTGACGCTTTACTTGTTGATTCGACCGATTTATCGATTGAACAATCTGTGAATCGTATTGCTGAACTTGTTCGTGGCGGGCATTAACCGATCCCTAAAAATAATAGGAATTGAAATAAGATTACTATGAGTGAAAGTTTTGCAGAGCTCTTTGAAGAGAGCGTAATCAATCTAGATACGACAGTAGGTTCCATAATCAATGGCACCGTTATAGATATTAATAAAGATGCCGTAATAGTTTATGCCGGTCTAAAGTCAGAAGGCATAATTCCAATTGAACAATTCAAAGTAACCGATGGTGTACTCGAAGTAGCAGTAGGCGATACCGTTGAAGTTGCATTGGACATGCTTGAAGACGGTTATGGCGAAACTAAACTTTCGCGTGAAAAAGCTCGGCGTGCGAAAGCATGGACCGAGTTAGAAACGGTTCACGAGTCTGGTGAGACGGTTACCGGAACCATAACAGGTAAGGTTAAAGGTGGATTCACTGTAGAACTTGGTGATCTTCGTGCCTTTTTACCTGGTTCATTAGTCGATGTGCGCCCAGTACGCGACACCTCATATCTAGAAGGTAAAGAACTAGAATTCAAAGTTATTAAAATTGACCTGAAGCGCAATAATGTCGTGGTATCACGTCGTGCAGTGGTTGAATCTGAATACAGCGCGGAACGTGAAGAACTAATTGAAGCTCTGAAAGAAGGTGCAGTGGTTAAGGGTATTGTTAAGAATCTAACAGACTATGGTGCATTCTTAGATCTTGGTGGTGTAGACGGTTTATTACATATTACTGATATGGCTTGGAAGCGTGTTAAGCATCCTTCGGAAATTGTCGCTATTGGTGATGAAATAGAAGTACGAGTACTTAAATTTGATAAAGAAAAGACTCGAGTATCGCTTGGCCTGAAGCAGCTTGATGATGATCCGTGGAGAGATATCGATCGCCGTTATCCTGAAAAAACTCGCATCATTGGAAAGGTTACCAACATTGCAGATTACGGTTGCTTCGTTGAAATTGAAGAAGGTATCGAAGGCTTGGTTCACGTTTCTGAAATGGACTGGACCAATAAGAATGTAAATCCTGCAAAAATTGTATCGTTGGGTGATGAAGTTGAAGTGATGATCCTAGATATCGATGAAGAACGTCGTAGAATCTCACTAGGTATGAAGCAGTGTAAATCGAATCCATGGGATGATTTCGCGATGAGTCATGATAAAGGTAGTGAAGTAACGGGTACCATCAAATCAATAACTGATTTTGGAATTTTCGTTGGTCTTGACGGTGGTATTGATGGTTTGGTTCACCTCTCAGATTTGTCATGGAGCGACACAGGCGAGGAAGCCGTACATAGTTATAAGAAAGGCGATGAGCTACGCGCTATGGTGCTGTCTGTAGATGCCGAGCGTGAGCGTATCTCGTTAGGCGTTAAGCAAATGGAGAAAGATCCATTCTCAGGTTTCTTTGCAGAAAATCCTAAGGGAAGTATCCTTACAGGTAAGGTGATGGAAGTAGATGCTAAGGCTGCTATTATTGATCTTGGTAATGGGGTCGAGGGTGTGTTGAAAGCATCTGAGATCGCACGAGATCGCGTTGAAGATGCGCGAACTGTGCTAAAAGAAGGTGATGAGGTTGAAGCTAAGTTTATTGGAGTAGATAAGAAATCTAGAACTATAAATTTATCGATCAAGGCAAAAGACTATCAAGAAGAATCTGCTGCAGTACAGGAGTATAGTAGTAATGAATCCGCTTCTATGACCCTTGGTGATATTTTGAAGGAGTCTATTGAAGATAGTAATGGCGAAACAACTGAGTAATCACTCATAAAGAAAATTTTGCGATATAAAT
>CAYXVH010000258.1:0-37422 GCA_964468615.1 uncultured Thiotrichales bacterium
ATGAAGGATAAAACTGTACTTATTACGGGTTGTTCTACCGGCATAGGTTTACATCTCGCTCAGACGTTACACGATAAAGGCTATCAGGTTTTTGCATCCGCAAGAAAGTCTTCAGACGTTGAAAAACTCACCTCACTTGGTTTGCGATGTTTGCAATTAGATGTTGCAAATTCCGAATCTATTCGCACCGCCACTAGTAATGTATTAAAAGAAACGAATGGAGAACTTTATGCATTAATTAATAACGCAGGCTTTGGGCAAGCAGGTGCAGTAGAAGATTTAAGACGTGAAGTGTTGCGCGAACAATTTGAAACTAATTTATTTGGCTTAATTGAGTTAACTAATTCAGTCTTGCCCATCATGCATCAGCAAGGATATGGAAGAATTATTCAAATTAGCTCTGTCTTAGGACTTGTTGCGATGCCCTTTCGTGGTGCTTACATCGCATCTAAGTTCGCCCTAGAAGGAATCAGTGACACGTTGCGTTTAGAATTAAAAAACACGAATGTCTTCGTGTCATTAGTTGAGCCAGGGCCTATCACTAGCCGCTTTAGGCAAAATAGCTTAGCTTTGTTTAACAAAAACATTGATAGCAAAAATAGTCGCTATCATAAAAGCTATGAAGCAACCATCGTTCGCCTAGAAACCGATGGACCCGCGGTACCGTTCACACTAGAACCTGAAGCTGTTACAAAAAAAGTATTAGTCGCACTAAAAAGCACAAATCCTAAACCTCGATACTATGTCACCTTCCCTACCTACTTATTCGCTTATTTTAAAAGATTACTCTCGACAAGATTGCTCGATAGACTGCTTTCACGATCTTCGAAAGTTGAAGGTAAGTAACTAATTAATATAAGAATTTAAACATCCTCGCCCCCATTCTTGGGCTATTTTGTCAACCAATACTCGAGTCTCACGTTGTATGCAGTGTGAATCATGCAACTGGAGTAAAAAACATGAATACTAAAAACCTCACATTATTAACTGCTACTTTTTTACTAGCGACAAGTGCATCTATTGCTAGTGCAGATAAAGGGGACAATGTGGAACGCCACCTAGATCGTAAAGGAGATCGCATTGAACGCCATTTGGATCGAAAGGGAGATCGGATTGACAATCGATTAGACCGTAAAGGAGATCGCATAGAAAATAGATTTGATAAAAAGGCTGATCGTGCACGTAATGCAGGTAAAGATGACTTGGCAAATCGATTAGAGCGTAGAGGCAATATTGGAGATAATCGATTAGACCGAAGAGGCGATCGAATCGACAATCGCTTAGATCGCAAAGGTGATCGTATAGACAGGCGTCTAGATCGAAAAGGTCAACGCATCAATCGAAGACATTAATGTAGCAATGCGGCAGAAAGGAGCAATACAAACTGCTCCTTTCTAGCTTCTAAATAATTTATGTAGCTTTACGATTAAAACTTAACGCATCTCCTCTCATTTCAACATTAACGATTTCGCCTATTTGTATCTCACCTGACAAGAGTGACTGTGCAAGTGGGTTTTCAACCAATTCTTGGATAGCCCGTTTCAAAGGACGCGCTCCATACACGGGATCAAAACCCGCTTCAGACAACTTATCTAATGCTTTATCCGAAAATGTTAATTTGATATCGCGATCATTTAATCTGGCTTGCAATTGTAGGAGCTGAATTTCTGTGATTGCACGAATGTGTTGTTGTGCCAAAGGATGAAACACAATGGCATCATCTATGCGATTGATAAATTCAGGCCTAAACCTTGCTGCTACAACCTCCATAACCGCTGCTTTCATTTTTGCATAATCTGCTTCAGAAGATAATTCCTGGATGACATCGCTGCCCAAATTTGAAGTCATAATGATTACGGTGTTTTTAAAATCCACAGTGCGGCCATGCCCATCCGTTAGACGTCCATCATCTAATACTTGCAAAAGGATATTAAAAACATCTGGGTGTGCTTTTTCAATTTCGTCCAACAACACCACACTATAAGGTTTGCGACGCACGGCTTCAGTCAAGTACCCACCTTCTTCGTAACCCACATATCCTGGTGGCGCACCAATCAAACGCGCAACAGAGTGTTTTTCCATAAACTCAGACATATCGACGCGAATTAATGCATCTTCACTATCAAACAAAAACTCTGTCAACGCTTTGGTAAGTTCAGTTTTACCCACGCCGGTTGGGCCTAAAAACAAGAAAGAACCATTAGGTCTTCTTGGATCTGATATACCTGCACGAGATCTGCGTACAGCATCTGAAACCACTTGAACTGCTTCATCTTGACCTACTACCCTCTTGCTTAACACAGATTCCATTTCCAATAGTTTTTCCCGTTCTCCCGCCAACATCTTTGACACAGGGATACCGGTCCAATGCGCGACAATTTCTGCCACTTCTGTATCGGTTACCTTATTACGTAGCAATTTATTTTCAGAAGTTTTTACTTCACTTGCAGCCTGCAGCTGTTTTTCCAGTTCGGGAATTTTTCCATATTGCAGTTCTGACATTTTGGCTAAGTCACTTGCCCTATGCGCAGCATCTAGATCAAATCGTGCCTGCTCAAGCGCTTCTTTAATTTTTTGCGCCCCTTGTAATGTACTTTTTTCTGAGCGCCAAACTTCATCTAAGTCCGCATATTCTTTTTCAAGTTTTTGTATTTCTGCCTCAAGCTCTGATAAATGCTTTTTAGATGCGTCATCAGATTCTTTCTTTAAAGCTTCACGCTCAATTTTTAACTGAATGAGTTTACGATCCAACTTGTCCATCGATTCAGGTTTAGAATCGATCTCCATTCGAATTCGTGATGCTGCCTCATCAATAAGGTCAATGGCTTTATCCGGCAGTTGACGATCGGAAATATAGCGATGCGAAAGCGTGGCCGCACTGACAATTGCAGGGTCGGTAATATCTACACCATGGTGTATTTCGTAGCGTTCCTTTAAACCACGCAAAATTGCAATGGTGTCTTCCACACTGGGTTCATCAACAATAATCTTTTGAAAGCGGCGCTCTAACGCGGCATCTTTTTCTATGTACTTACGATATTCGTCAAGCGTGGTTGCGCCTAAACAATGCAACTCACCTCGCGCTAATGCAGGCTTAAGCATATTGCCCGCATCCATTGCACCTTCCGCCGCACCAGCACCTACCATAGTATGCAGCTCATCTATGAAGAGGATAATCTGCCCTTCTTGCTTTGACAATTCATTTAAAACGGCTTTAAGACGCTCTTCAAATTCTCCACGGAATTTAGCACCGGCTATTAACGCGCTTAAATCTAATGACAAGAGTTTTTTATTTTTAATACCTTCTGGCACTTCACCGTTTACAATGCGTAAAGCAAGACCTTCCGCAATTGCTGTCTTCCCTACACCCGGCTCACCAATCAGCACTGGATTATTTTTAGTTCGGCGCTGCAACACTTGAATTGCACGACGAATTTCATCATCACGGCCAATCACAGGATCTAACTTGCCTTGCTCGGCGCGCTCTGTTAAATCAATCGTGTATTTATCTAATGCTTGTCGAGTTTCTTCTGCATTTGGGTCATTTACATTTTCACCTGCTCTCATTTTTTCTAACGCAGCCGCTAATTGTTTTTTATTGATACCAGATTGTTTAAGTAGGTTTCCTAATTCGCCCTTATCCTCTAATGCGGCAAGCGCAAACATTTCTGAAGCAATGTAATCATCCCCACTTTGCTGGGATATCTTGTCGGTGACGTTTAATAAATTGCTTAACGTGTTGGATATATGCACTTCACCTGCAGTACCCGACACGCTCGGTAAGCGTTCGATGATATCTTGAGTCTTTTGTTTTAGAGCATTTACATCTGCACCGGCACGAAGATACAAATTTGCCACCGCGCTATTGTCTTGATTCAGCATTGCGGCCATTAAATGCACCGGCTCAATAAACTGATGATCTTTGCCTACCGCCATAGACTGCGCTTCTTGCAAAGCAAGCTGGAAATTATTGGTTAATTTATCCATGCGCATATTGAAAACTCCATAGTAAATTGGCTATGCCTAAAAAATGAGGCCTATTACGTGTATTTCAAGGCCTGACAGAGGAATTCTTATATAATTAGTCATCGGCAGAGCGGAGAGATCCTATAATCTAGTAGCCATAGGGATGATGCAACCGATTTTTTTTTTAATTAAAATGACCGCTTTCGACCCAAAGCGGACATTAAAATATTAAAATTTGTTGTATGAAAATAGTAGTTCAAAACGGTTGTGACCATGCTTTAAGCAGAAAAGACATTGAAACAGCAATTAAAAATATTCCATCAAAATATTTTACTGAAGTTAGCCAGATAACGCTCTACCAAAGCTAAAGGTGAAACAACATACGTAAAGTATTACAAGAAAAGCAAGATACTAGGCCTGTTCAGTACTAAAGAATCGGAAGCATCTAAAACTGAAGTGCTTAATGGACTTCTTATTGCTATTGCATGTATATACGATGTTAATGAGTACCCCTTAAAGCTTTCAAAAAACTATAGAGAGCATTATTTAAAAGAAATGCTCGAATGACTGCTATTGGTGAATAGGAGGCAAATTGAATGGCTAAAGACAAATCGTTAGATGAGTTAGAAAAGGAACTCGAAGAAACTCGTGAGCGTATACGTAAATTTGAAGAAAAAGAGACCGCTCAAATGATGATGGTGATAACGGAATTGGTGATCGACCTAAATGACCGCTATTGGCCGAAAGCAGACATTCAGAAAAGAAGGTTTAATCTGAAGCAACATCCATGTTGCAGCTCCTACTCGCACGTTCGCTCCCGGCTTCCTATCTCCCGTAACACTTGTGCATCCTGCACATCGTCCCTTACCATTAAAATTTCCAAATTAATGTCGCCATCCTTCCCGTTTCACCATCTCTTCTATACGAATAAAATGTATCACTCTCACTATAGGTACAACGATCACCACCATAGACATTTTTCACATTGTGTTTAGTTAATATATTCATCGCAAGCTGATAAATATTTGCTAGATACTTTTCATTACTTTGTTTTACAAATGCATTTTTTTGCATTCCATCTTTAGCAACAAACTGATCAACCACCTCTTCACCCACCTCAAACACTTTTGGACCAATTGCAGGACCTAACCAACACATTATTTTTTCATTCTCCACGGGTATTGTTTGTAAAGTATTTTCAAGAACACCATTGACTAAACCCCGCCACCCAGCATGTGCAACCGCAATATGTTCACTCGATTGGTCACAAAACGTAACAGGCAAACAATCTGCAGTGAGTACTGCACAAACCACACTCGCTTCATTTGTGTATGCCGCATCAGCCGTATTATCAATAGGTGCATTTTCTCCCAAGCTTAAAACGAATGAACCATGCACTTGATCCAGCCACACTGGTTCATTGGGAAGCTGTAAATCTTGTTTAATTAACTGCCTGTTTTTTACAACACTTTCTTGATCATCTTTTACATGACCACCTATATTAAGCGAACTATATTCTTGCAGACTATAACCACCCGTACGTGTCGTGGTTATGCAGCGAATGTTTTCTGACACCGGCCAATCAGGCGTTATATATTCAAGATTCATTTAAATTACTTTCTAAAATATCGATCAACTCTTGAAAGTCAGCTGGTAGTGGAGCCGAAAAAGTTACTTCAGATTGTTTTTTCGGATGCTCAAAAGATAATTCTGCAGCATGCAACGCTTGACGAGGAAAATTAGATAGCAACCGTAGTGTGCTATTTTTACCGGCATTCATTTTTCTTCCATACACAAGATCACCAATAATTGGAAACTTTATATGCGACATGTGTACACGTATCTGGTGAGTTCTGCCGGTTTCTAATTTCACATCTAACAAGGTAAAACCATTATATTTTTTTCGTATACGGTAATGCGTGACAGCCGGCCTACCCATCGATGGTTTTATCGCCATGCGTTTGCGGTCAACAGAATGCCTACCAATGGGTTCATTTACAGTTCCACCTGAAATCATTTCACCATAAACAAGTGCAATATATTTTCTGGAAACCGTTCTTTGCTGTAACTGTTCTACAAGATGTGTATGAGTCTTAAGATCTTTTGCCACAACCAATAAACCGGTGGTATCTTTGTCTAAGCGATGTACGATTCCAGCTCTAGGTACTGCTCGAATTTCTGGCATGTGGTGAAGTAATGCATTTGCCATAGTACCTGAGGGATTGCCCGCACCAGGGTGAACAATAAGCCCAGCAGGTTTGTTAATAACGATCAATTGACTATCTTCAAATACTATATCTAGCTCAATCGCTTCTGGCTCAAGAGAAACTTCATCCACCATTTGCACGTTTAGCCGTACAGTTTCCCCGCCTACAACAACATCTTTGGAGCGCATGACTTGACCATTAACTATTACATCACCATTTTTTATCCATTTTTGTAAACGTGCGCGAGAATAGTCTGGAAACAATTTCACCAAGGCATTGTCTAAACGTAAACCATTGCATTCTTCCGGTATCACACCTGTTCTAGTTTCATTACTGCTCATGTTTTAGACGGTATTTGAACCTTTTATTACGGATTTTGGCTGAAAATGGTTATACTTCAAACTATATGAAAGACTATACATATACTCGTCAAAGATCCATTTGGCAGACTTTATTAATGCTAATACTCGTAGCATCTATCAGCAGCTGCTCATCTTTGTGGCCATTTGGTAAAGACGATGAAGACAAAGACCCTGAAATCGCAGCTGATGAGTCGGCAGCAAAGCTTTATAAAAAAGCCCATCGTTTAATGGTTTCTAAAAATTTTACAGATGCTATTGATCAATATGAACTTTTACAGAGCCGCTATCCGTTCGGGCGCTATGCCCAACAAGGGCTATTGGAACTTACCTATGCGTACCATAAGCAAAATAATACAGATCAAGCACTTGATACGATAAACCGATTCATACAATTAAACCCTCAACACCCAAGCATTGATTATGCGTACTATATGAAAGGGTTAGTCACTTTTGATAAAGGCAAGAGCTTAATTCACTTTGTACTTAAACGCGACCCTTCCAATAATGATCCAACCTCCTTACTTGAATCATTTGATGTCTTTAAATTACTCGTAGAGAAATATCCTGAAAGTGAATACGCAGATGATGCAAAGCTACGCATGATCTATTTACGTAATGAGTTGGCTGAATACGAGCTAAAAGTCGCAAAATTTTATATGCAACGCGGTGCCTATGTAGCTTCTGCGAATCGTGCAAAATTTATAATGGAAAATTATCAAGGCGCTGAAATTATGCCCGAAGCTGTATATATATTAGAGCAAGCCTATTTAGCTCTTAATATTGAAGACCTTGCTTATGACACACATCGAGTTTATGCGCAAAATTACCAAACTGGAAAAAACGGTGTTATCGACGAAAAGTTTGCGCAAAAAAATAGAAGCTGTGCCGAGAGCTTATGGGGAAAAGCTTTAGAAAAATTACGATTGAGAACGTACTACTGCAACTAGCATTAGCGACTACTTGTTCTTCAAAAATCCAGATGTAATCGGATAGCGTCGATCTTTACCGTAGGCTCGTGTGGTAATTTTAACTCCTGGCGGAGCTTGCCGTCTTTTATACTCGTTGCGCAACACCATCTGTATCACACGTCTTACGATTTCTTCTTCAAACCCATCCGCTATAATTTCTTCTAACGTATAGTCTAGCTCTACAAATTTTTCTAGAATTGGATCTAAAATTTCGTAAGCCGGTAAACTATCTTGATCAACTTGATCGGGCGCAAGTTCTGCTGATGGCTCACGGGTTATCACACGCTCTGGGATAACAGGTTTAATACTATTCCTAAAGTTAGCAAGCTCATACACAAGTGTTTTAGATACATCCTTAAGCGGAGCAAAACCACCCGCCATGTCCCCATACAAGGTTGCATAACCTACCGACATTTCACTTTTATTTCCCGTTGTAAGCAACATACTGCCGGTCTTATTCGAAATTGCCATTAGCAATACACCACGAATTCGTGATTGAATATTTTCTTCAGTTACATCATTAGACATGCCTGCAAATAATGGCTCAAGGCTTGCTGTAATTGCATTAAATGACAGCTCAATGAGAACCTCATCTAACTTTACATTCGTTAAATTTGCTAATTGGCGAGCATCTTCGATACTTATGTCTGATGTGTAACGAAATGGCATCATTACAGCATGAACATTTTCAGCACCTAACGCATCCACAGCAATTGTAAGCGTTAATGCAGAATCAATTCCACCCGATAAACCGAGCACCACACTCTTGAACTGATTTTTTTCTACATAGTCTTTTACACCTAATACTAGTGCTCGATAGATTGACGCATGCTTAGATAGTTCTGTGTATCTGCATTCACTTTCAATTAAATCACGCTTAGTTTTTGAGTACTGCACATTAAAAATTCCAGCCTCAAATGCTGGCGCTTGCAAACAGAGACTACTTTCTTTATTGAGGCACAAAGACTCACCATCAAACACTAGCTCATCTTGCCCACCAATTTGATTGACATACACAATAGGTATTTTTTGCTCAGCAATACGCTGTCTCAAAACTTCTAAGCGCTGGCGAGTCTTATGAAATTGATAAGGGCTTGCATTAATATTTACAAGCAGTTCAGCACCAGCCTCTTTACTCTTTTTTATTGGCTCAGCAAACCAGATGTCTTCACATATTGTGATGCCGACTTGCACACCTTTAATATTAATAACACATGCATCATTACCTTGGTTAAAATAACGCTTCTCATCAAACACTTCGTAATTAGGTAGTTGATGCTTGTGGTATGTAGCATTAATTTGTGAGTTATAGATAATCAGCGCAGAATTAAAAAGCTGCTCGTCTTCTTGGGTAGGTGCTCCCAACACAATATAAATCTCTTTAACTTCATTTTGTATTTTATTTACAGCGACCTGAACACGCCTCATTAAGGAGCTGCGGAAAAGCAGGTCTTCAAGCGGATAACCAGTTATGGACAACTCAGTAAAGACGACTATATCGGCAGACTCTTCGTCACGCGCTTGCAATGCAGCATCAATGATTAGTTGCGCATTACCTTCTATATCACCAACTAAAAAATTAAGTTGCGCAAGCGCAATATTAAGAGTGTCTTTCATAATGATTGATTTTTTTAAAACTATACGCTTAAAAGACTACTCATTTGTTTACCGATTTCAGCGAGTGTTCTAACGGTAACTACACCAGCGCTATCTAAGACTTGATATTTCTGCTCCGCAGTGCCTTTACCGCCACTAATGATTGCACCAGCATGTCCCATACGCTTACCAGGTGGTGCGGTAACTCCTGCGATATAGGCTACAACCGGTTTTGAAACTTTTTGCTGAATATATTCGGCCGCTTGTTCTTCTGATGTTCCACCAATCTCGCCCACCATAATAATTCCATCCGTATCTTCATCTTCTTCAAACATTTTCAAGCAATCAATAAAATCCAATCCATGGATTGGATCACCACCAATACCTACACATGTTGATTGACCTAGCCCATGTCGAGTTGTTTGATTAACCGCAACATAGGTAAGCGTACCTGAACGAGAGACAATGCCAATTTTACCAGGCCTATGTATTTCCCCAGGCATAATGCCTATCTTGCACGCACCAGGAGTAATTATACCTGGACAATTTGGCCCAATTAAAATTGAATCACTAGCCTGTAATACGGCATTAACTTTCACCATATCTAGAACTGCTATACCTTCGGTTATACAAACAATCAATTTAATACCAGCGAATATAGCTTCAAGTATTGCGTCAGCCGCAAAAGCTGCTGGCACATAAATAACACTTGCATCAATTTCATGTTCCGATAGAGCTGAACGGATAGTGTCGTATACAGGTATATTTAATTCTGTTGTACCGCCTTTGCCTGGCGTAACTCCCGCAACAACCTGAGTGCCATATTCAACAGCTTGTTTGGTATGAAAACTACCTTGCGCACCGGTAAGCCCTTGACACAACACCTTGGTATGTTTATTTACAAGTATACTCATATTCTTTTGTATTCAAGCTTCCTATGCACTTGTTACAAGCGCAATGGCCTGCTTAGCGCCATCTGTAAGATTATCAACGGGAATTATATTAGGTGATTTATCTTCGAGTAATTTTTTACCCTCTTCTGCATTTGTTCCCTGCAACAAAACAACCACCGGAGTGTTTAAAGTCATTTCATTTAATGCATCTAAAATACCTTGTGCAATCAAATCACAACGCACAATACCACCAAAAATATTTACAAAAATTGATTTGACCGACTTATCGCTAGAAACAAGTTTAAAGGCTTCAGCAACTTTCCCTTGCGATATACCACCACCAACATCCAGAAAATTCGCAGGCTCACCACCGTGATGTTTAACCAAATCCATAGTCGCCATAGCCAGTCCAGCACCATTAACTATACAACCTATATTTCCATCAAGCTTTATGTAATTTAAACCGAGTTTTTTTGCAGTAGCCTCTGCCTGATTTTGTTGCGAAGCATCATAAAATTCCTGTAACTTTTGATGGCGGTAAAGCGCATTATCATCAAGGTTAATTTTTGCATCCAAGGCAATTAGGTCACCTTCCGCATTAACAATTAGAGGATTAATCTCAACAAGACTGCAATCGCAATCTACAAACAACTGATACAAACCTTGCATTATTGTTGCTAACTGTTGTATTTGGCTCTTCTCAAGCTGCAATGCATACCCAATATCTCGTACTTGATTTGGCTGCAGTCCAGTAGCAGGGTGAATAAGATGTGTAAAAATTTTCCCAGGCGTTTGCTCAGCAACGCGCTCAATATCCATACCGCCTTCTGCTGAGGTGATAATTGCAACCTGCTTGGAATCTCTATCGACCAGCATTGCTAGGTAAATTTCTCGCGTAATACTCGTAAGCTCCTCCAGAAGCACGGTGTTTACAGGCAATCCTTGCTCACCAGTTTGCTTAGTAACCAAGGTCTTCTCTAACATGCTTGTTACCGTAGAATCTAATTGGCCGGCATCTCTCACAATAACAACCCCACCTGCCTTGCCTCGCCCTCCTGCATGCACTTGCGCTTTCACGATCCAGGCTTGATCTTTAATAGTTTCACAAATTGATTGAACATCATCATCCTGCTTAATTACCCGTGAAGACAAAATAGGGATTCCATAATCACCAAATAGTGCTTTGGCTTGGTACTCATGTATATTCATAATTAATCTATGCTAATAAGCCTTTGCCGTTAAATTGCTGCATTATACTGATGAATTCAATCCCATATACAAGTTAAACTGAGTTATGCTCGTCCTCCAAACAAAGTAATTTTATTCATTAAGGTTAATTTTACTTAATTCAATTATGAGCAATTTTTTTGAAGAAAAAACCATTCAACAATGGTCAGCTCTAAGGCTATTTTCTCTTTACCGTCTCACGATATCCGTCATTTTTTTTGGTCTCAGCCTATTTGCAGACAAAAACAGATTCCTAGCATCACTAGATCCTAACTTTCTTAAGTGGGCGAGTGGATGCTATGTGTTATTCGCAATAATCGCACTCATATGTGCGTATTTCAGGTGGCTGCCGTATAGGCTTCAAGTATATTTTTCTATCATAATTGATATCGCTACCACTGTTACGTTGATGCATCTATATGGAGGCGTTACCAGTGGCTTTGGCACACTTTTGATTGCTGTGGTTGCCGGCGGCAGTCTGTTATTACCCGGTAGATCCGCACTTCTTTTTGCAGCACTAGCGACATTAGCGATTCTAAGTCATGAGATTTATGCACACTTGTACGGAAATTTTGAAAAAACAGCTTACACACAAGCTGGGTTACTAGGAGCAGCATTATTTGCAACTGCATTGTTGGCGATCACTCTTGCACATCGCGCAACGGAAAGCGCAAAACTTGCAGCGCAACGCGGCGTTGATTTAGCTAACTTGGCAAAACTAAATGAACACTTAATCAATAGGATGGAATCTGGAATTATGGTGCTAGATGATGACAGCACTATCCGAATGCATAATCATGCTGCTTGGAAATTATTAAACCAACCTGAAATTAGCGAACAGACTAAACTTTTAGATATTTCTGTACCTTTGTATGATTTATATAAATCCTGGAATAAAGCAGCTGAAAACCCTGCCTTTAGAAATCACCTAGGGAAACTGAAACGTGCAAATAAAGCAGATTTACAGGTACGAATTGCACCAGTGGGTTTAAGAAAACACGATCGAGGATCAGTTATTTATCTAAATGACAATACTGAAATAGACAAACAAGTTCAGGAAACCAAACTAGCTTCATTAGGAAGACTAACCGCCAGTATTGCACATGAGATCAGAAATCCTTTAGGCGCGATTAGTCACGCAGCGCAGCTATTAGACGAATCATCTGAGTTACATAAGGCCGATAAACGTCTCGCTACTATTATTCAAGATCAATCAATACGATTAAACAACATTATCAATAATGTTCTACGTTTATCAAGACGAGAAAAATCAAAACCTGAAAAAATAGACCTAGACACTTGGTTGCGAAAATTTATTGAGGAGTTCATTCGTACAAACAACATAGATGAAGATTGGATATCATTAAAAATCACCCCTGCAGATGCAACCGTTTTGATGGACCCTAACAATCTGCACCAGATATTATGGAATTTATGCAAAAATGCAAAAAAATATGGTGTAGTACAGGACAATGATGTTCGTATCCAACTATTAGCAAACAGCAGTCATCCTGAATCAGCGCCTTATCTGGATATCATCGACAGTGGCCCGGGAATCAACATGGATCAACAAAGCCAGTTATTTGAGCCATTCTTCACTACCAGCGATACAGGTACAGGCCTTGGATTGTACCTTTCACGCGAATTATGCAAGAACAATGGAGGAAATTTGCGTTATATTCATCTCCCAGAGGGTGGCAGTTGCTTTAGAATTGAATTCCCGTCACCCACTAATTTTGGAGAGTCCTAGTCTTGAAAAATGTATTAGTCGTTGATGACGAGCCTGATATTCGAGAACTGTTAGAAATTACCCTCAGCCGCATGAATCTAGATTCTCATGCCGCTGCAAATGTGCGTGAAGCAAAATCCTTATTAGAAAGCGAGCAGTTTGACCTATGCCTTACCGACATGAAATTACCTGACGGTACCGGCATTGAATTAGTCGAACATATTCAAGAACAATTTCCTCATATCCCTGTTGCCGTGATTACTGCATTCGGCAGCATGGACGCAGCTATCAAGGCTTTAAAAGCCGGAGCATTTGATTTTGTCTCCAAACCCATTGACTTAAACATGCTGCGCGGCCTTGTCGATAGCGCATTAAAAGTTGCTAGCACTCCTATTGATAAGACAATTGATAGCGGAACCAAGCCATCGCAAAAACTACTTGGTGAATCTGAGGCGATGCTGGCGTTGCGCCAAAAAATCGATAAATTAGCCCGCAGTCAAGCACCCGTTTATCTAAGAGGTGAATCAGGTGTAGGCAAAGAACTCGTTGCAACTCAAATACATCAACAAGGTCCACGCGCAAATGCAAGTTTTGTCCCGGTAAACTGTGGCGCGATCCCCACTGAGCTTATGGAAAGTGAATTTTTTGGACATCTAAAAGGCAGTTTCACCGGTGCAGTCAGCGACAAAGAGGGCTTGTTTCAAGCTGCTCACGGGGGAACCTTATTCTTAGATGAAATAGCCGAATTACCTATCCATATGCAAGTTAAATTACTACGCGCAATTCAGGAAAAAGCCATCAAACCGATCGGTGGACAAAAAGAAATACCTGTAGATATTCGTTTACTAAGCGCGACCCATAAAGATCTAGCAGCAGAAGTTGAGGCAGGAAATTTTCGACAAGATTTATATTACCGTATCAATGTTATCGAATTAAATATTCCCCCATTACGTGAACGCATTACCGATTTACCTATTCTCGCAAATTTTATGTTGAGTAGAGTTTCTGGAAATAATGACAATGTATATAGCCTCTCTGATGATGCTATAGATAAACTCAAAACCTATCCTTTCCCTGGTAATATTCGTGAACTAGAGAATATTTTAGAACGTGCAGCGACATTGTGTGATGGTAACCAAATTTCTGCAAATGACCTTGATCTGCCAGATGCAAAAATCATTTCGCCATCAGATCAATCTGATCCTGACGAGTCATCTATTTCACTCTCCGTTGATCAACTCGAAGATTATTTGATTCAAAAAGAGCGCAAGGCAATCGTTGCAGCTCTAGAACAGACTCGTTGGAATAAAACTGCTGCAGCTAAACTGCTTGGCATAACATTCAGACAACTACGTTATCGACTCCAAAAGCTTGAGTTAGAATAAGCATCAGACACTAGCTGACAAAAATTGTCACTCTTGAACACTTAACTCCGGCTAAACGTCATAAAATGCCGCTTATCTCTTAAGAGCTTCAAATTAGGCATAATTCGAACATACTGTTTTTATTAGAGTTATTCAGCTAAGACCTTATTGGCATGATATCTGTATATATTTTAACTAAGGTTGCTTTGGCAATCACCAGTATTTCCGGAGTTGGAGTCGTTAAAAAACTTCTAGCAAGGACAGCTGGAACTTTAACGTACAACTTAATATTTTTAATTTTTAATGAGGATAGGAGATTCCCATGAAAAAAACACAACAAGGTTTTACCTTAATCGAACTCATGATCGTTGTAGCGATCATCGGTATTCTTGCAGCGATTGCTATTCCTGCTTATCAGGATTACACCATTCGCGCGAAAGTATCTGAAGCGGTTTTAGCTGCAGCACCTGCAAAAACTTCAATTTCAGAATTTTTCATCTCAAATGATTCAATGCCTGCTGATGAAGCTGAAGCTGGATTTTCTCCAAATATGGATACTAAATACGTAAACTCTGTAACACTTGCTGCAACGACTGCTACAACTGCTACCTTACGTGTATCAATTAAAGATCTTGGCGGCACAACAGCCAACGACCAAGAGCTTGAATTGTTTGGCCAAGAAAACAACGCAGCTGTTGAATGGGATTGCAGAACATCAGGTGGTACACCGATTCCTGCTAAGTATTTACCTGCAGACTGCAGAAACTAAATCTATAGTTTAATCTACTATATTTTTATTAAAAACGCTCCACGATTTCGTGGGGCGTTTTTTTTTGCATAGATGACTATTTCTAATCGACTATTCTTTTTTATTGTTGCTATTTTTTGTAGCCTTACTGTTGGGCTTTACTATCCTGGCCTCAACGGTAATTTTCATTTTGATGACTACCCAAATATCGTAAATAATTTCAGATTACATTTAGACTCACTGCATCCTACAGCGATATGGGAAGCCACATGGAGCGGCATTACTGGTAATTTAAAGCGGCCTATTTCAGTTTTATCCTTCTCTTTAAACACATATTTTACTGGCCTTGATGCAGGCCCTATGAAAATTACCAATCTTCTAATACATCTATTATGCGGCATTGGAATCACACTTCTATCAAAACTATTAATACAAAACTGGTTCAATAATAAAGAAACATCAAAAGTAAATTTAATTAGCTTAGTCATTGGAGCTATTTGGCTAACACATCCAATTCAGTTGACAAGTGTTCTGTATATAACACAAAGAATGACTAGCCTTGCTAGCTTGTTTTCAATATGCGCAATAATTTCTTATTGCATAGCGCGAAAAAAGTTTTTATCAGAGAATAGTAAGTGGTATTACTTCATTCCTGTAGTCGTACTCGGAATATTATCAATACTAAGCAAAGAAATTGGAGTGCTTATTCCACTATTTTTACTATGCATAGAAATATTTGTATATAAATTTAAATGTTACTCGAAAAAAGATACAAAAATATTGTGCGTACTATACTTACTAGTAATTGCAGTCCCTGCATTAATGCTGGCAAGTAATTTAATTACTCAACCCGAAAGAATACTCAAATACAGTTTACGAGAATTTACACTTTGGGAAAGACTGCTAACAGAAACTAGAGTGGTTACGGAATATCTAAAAACTATAATTTCTCCAAATATATCTGAGCTTGGTTTACTCAAAGATAACACTGAAATATCTAAGTCCTTGTTTCAACCTTCTAGTACACTTTTTTCTACCGTATTACTATTAATCTTAATCATTCTTTCTGCACTCTCATATAAGAAATACCCTTATATTGGTTTTGGTATCATGTGGTTCTTAATTGGCCATTCATTAGAATCTACAATCTTCCCACTAGAACTTAAATTTGAACATAGAAATTATCTACCTTCTTTTGGAATAATATTTACAATTGTAGTTGCTCTGAATACATTTTTTAGCAAAAACAACAAATTAAAATACGCCTATATATTATTTTCGCTTTGGCTAATAGCGCTTTCGACTGTAACATTTATGCGCGCTACTCAATGGAAAAACGAATATACACTCGCATTATATGACGTGGAACGTAACCCTAACTCTCCTCGAGCAAATATAATAATGGGGTCAATCTATCAATCGGTTTATGGCTATACAAAAGAATCAAAACTCAAAGATGAACTTTATAAAGAAGGAATTATTTACTTTCAAAATGCTGAGATATTGCGACCCAACTCCATCACTCCTTTACTTGCAAAATCAATATTCGCCTGTGAACACTTAAATCAAATACCCAAACAAGATCTTCAGCAAATTAAGTTAAAAATAAAATCCAGCACACTTGACTCAGAACCACAAAATGCAATTACCCTTCTTAGTAAAAACGTAATTGATGGAAAATGTAATATCCCCAGAATGGATTTTTTACAAATTATGTATGCTGCGCTACTAAACCCTAGCCTTAAAGGAAAGCATAGAGCACAAGTACTGGCAAATTTATCTGGTTACTATGGAGCAGTAGTTAGAGACATCGACACAGCAGTTGACCTTTTACAGGAAGCTGTGACCGAAACTTCAGCCAACATGGTATATAAAATTGAATTATCAAAACTCATGTTGATTAATGGCGAATACGAAGACTCGCTAAGTTTAATAAATAATTTGAAAAAGATTGACAAATACGGAACATATAGCAAAACTATTAATGAAGCCCTTGAATTTATCGAAACCTATAAAGATTCATTTTCCAGCGAGATTTCAAATTGAGTAATTCGATTAGCATCATAATCCCATCGAAAAATGAGGCTAGCGGATTGACAAATCTACTACCCAAACTAAATCAGTTATACCCCGAAGCAGATATTATTTTAATCGATGACGGATCGACAGACGAAACATTAAGCCTGGCTGATAAATTTAACGTAACGATTGTTTCTCATCCATACAATATTGGTAATGGAGCGGCCGTCAAAACCGGGGCACGAACTGCGAATAGCGATATTCTCATATATATGGATGCGGACGGACAACATAACCCCGAGGATATTAATAGGTTATTAGAGTCAATTGAAAGCGGTGCTGACATGGCTGTGGGCGCCCGGTCATCCAATTCCCAAGCGGGAAAGCGGCGCTGGATGGGAAATAAATTATATAACACTATCGCCAGTTTAATCGTTGGACACAAAATTGATGATTTGACTTCTGGATTTAGAGCGGTGCGAGCAACAAAATTCAGAGAATTCCTACATATCCTTCCAAATGGTTTCTCATACCCCACAACAATAACCATGGCATTTTTTCGAGCCGGATACTCTATCAAATATATACCCATTGTAGCCAATAAACGCTTAGGGAAAAGTCATTTAAGACTTGGTCGAGATGGATTACGCTTCTTAATAATTATATTCAAAGTTGGCACACTCTATTCACCTTTAAAAATATTTTTCCCAATAAGCTTCTTTCTATTTTTATTAGGAGCTGGATACTACCTTTATACCTTTATCATGCACGGCCGCTTCACAAATATGAGTGCACTACTATTTATTTCCTCCTTGTTAATCATATTAATTGGCCTAATTTCAGAACAAATAACTACTTTAATATTTAAAGATACACATCTTAAGTAAACACCTGGCATGCGTATACTGATTGATATTACTCATCCTGCACATGCACATTTTTTTAAAAACCCTATCAAATTACTAAAAAATCAGAATCATGAGATTATAATAACCAGCAGAATCAAGGACAATGCAACAGATCTTCTTGACAACTTTGATTTCCCTCATACTATATTGACTACAGCCGCACAAAATAAAAACCTATTTTCGTTTGCCAAAGAGTTAATCAAACGAGATTATCTATTATCAAAGATCGTTAAAAAATATAAGCCAGACGTTCTTGGAGCTATTGGTGGAACCTTTATCGCACATGCAGGTTTTATTACCAATACACCTTCAATAGTCTTTTATGATACAGAGAACGCTAAACTCCAAAATTTAATTACTTATAAGCTTGCATCGCTCATTATCACTCCGCAATGTTATGAAAGCTGGTTACCGAAAAATAATGTTAAATACTCTGGTTATCACGAATTATCATATTTAGCTCCGGCTTATTTCAGCCCAGATAGAGCTGTGGCAATCTCCAATGGAATCAACCCAAATAAAGATAACTTTTTCATCAGGCTAGTTTCGTGGAATGCAAATCACGATATTGGTGAAAAGGGACTTACTCAAAAAACAATAGAAAAAATCACACACAAACTTTCAAAAATAGGCAACGTTATAATCTCGTCTGAATCAAAACTTCCACCACAGCTAGAAAAATTTAAATACAACGGCCAGATCTCTAATATTCATCATGTTCTATCACATTGCAGAGCATATATTGGCGAAAGCGCAACAATGGCATCAGAAGCTGTTATTTTAGGTGTCCCTGCTGTTTATGCTGCAAACATAAGCAGAGGATATATAAATGAACAAGAAGAAAAATATGGGATACTTGTAAAATCAAAAGATTTAGAATGGAAAAATATTGAAGAAGCAATAGATAAAGTTTTATGCATAAGCAATGATCAATTACTTTCATCTACTAATAATCTAAGAAATAATACAATTGATGTTGCCAAATATGCCGCTGAACAGCTTATAAATCCTATTTGAAATAGGGCTAATCTAATCAGGGGCTGTACTAGATAAATTTAGATTTGTGTCCATATAATAAGTTGTTTGAGTTGTTGTTTGGATTAGGTATATCTTCCTAATATCGACCTCATTCTAAAATGAGGCTAGCACAAATATTTTCCATACTGAACACAAAGAGCTCCATGACCCAAAAAGACAAATCCGAATAAAATTAAACTTTAAGGAAATTAGGCGGGACTTAAAAGCATGTTAACAAACTCGACAATATTAGTTACGGGCGGCACGGGCTCGTTTGGTCATACATTTATCCCAATGACGCTTGCCAAATACAATCCCAAGAAAATTATCATTTACTCAAGAGACGAAATGAAACAGTGGGAAATGGCAAAAATTTTTAAAGGAGACGATCGTATACGTTTTTTTATTGGTGATGTTCGTGACAAGGATCGCCTTTATCGCGCGCTTGATGGAGTTGATTATGTAGTTCATGCTGCTGCAACTAAAATAGTACCAACTGCTGAATACAATCCATTTGAGTGCATCAAAACCAACATTAACGGCGCAATGAACCTGATTGATGCATGTATAGATCAGGATGTAAAGCGTGTAGTCGCACTATCTACTGACAAAGCGAGTAGTCCTGTCAACTTGTATGGTGCGACCAAACTGGCTTCTGATAAAGTTTTCGTTGCAGGAAATTCTTATTCAAGTAGGCGGAAAACTCGATTTGCTGTGGTTCGCTATGGAAATGTTATGGGGTCACGTGGTTCTGTCATTCCATTTTTTCTTTCTACTGCAGATAAAGGAGTTTTAACAATCACAGATGATCGCATGACTCGTTTCATGATTTCACTAGAAGAAGGTGTTGAACAAGTTTGGCATGCTTTTAATGACATGGAAGGCGGTGAAATTTATGTGAAGAAGATTCCTTCTATGAAGGTGACTGATGTTGCCCTCGCGATTGCGCCCGAAGCCAAACAAGAAATCGTTGGTATTAGGCCAGGTGAAAAGCTACATGAACAGATGATCAGCACAGAGGACTCCTATTACACCTACGAATACTCTGAATACTTTAAGGTACTCCCTAGTATTAATGATTGGTATCAAGATGATAGGCGAATAAAAGATGGAAGCAAAGTTGCTGATGGCTTTGCTTATACCAGTGATTCTAACGAAGATTGGATGAGCATTGAAACACTTCGAAACTGGATTGAATTCAATAAAAACAAAATTGGAAATATTTGATGAATTTTATTCCTTATGGTCGTCAAACCATCAGCAAAGCTGATATCCAAGCTGTCATTGATGTTTTAAAATCTGACTTTTTGACACAAGGCCCAGCTGTTCCTGCATTTGAACAAACAGTGAGTAGTTTTTGCGGTAGCCAATATGCAGTTGCAGTTAATAGCGCAACTTCTGCTCTTCATCTTGCTTGTTTAGCATTAGGTGTCCGTAGAGGTGATATTGTTTGGACAAGTCCAATCACTTTTGTGGCAAGTGCTAACTGTGCACTATATTGTGGTGCAAGTGTTGATTTTGTTGATATTGATCCTCGCACTTACAATATAAGTGTTGAGCAACTCGAAAATAAACTCGCAGCTGCCAAACAAATCGGCAAACTACCAAAAATCGTTATTCCTATTCATCTCTGTGGTCAACCCTGCGAGATGGAGAGAATTCATCAGCTAAGCCAAGAATACGGGTTCAGTATCATCGAAGATGCTTCACATGCAATAGGTGGTAAATATAAAGGTGAGCCTATAGGTAACTGTCGCTATAGCGACATTACGGTATTTAGTTTTCATCCTGTTAAAATTATCACCACCGCAGAAGGGGGAATTGCCTTAACAAATAACCAACGACTTGCAAATAAAATGAAATTGTTACGCAGTCATGGCATTACACATGATCCCGAGCTTATGACGCATAAACCCGATGGTAGTTGGTATTATCAGCAAATTGACTTAGGCTTCAATTACCGTATGACAGATATACAGGCTGCGTTAGGTATCAGCCAAATGCAACGTCTTGATGAATTTGTAACAAATCGACATAACATTGCAGAACGTTATAATCATTTACTTGCTGCCTTGCCACTAACCCTCCCTTGGCAACATCCTGACAGTTACTCAGGGCTGCATTTATATGTTATTCGTCTGAAGTTAGATCAAATTGCTAAAACATATCGGGAGGTTTTTGACAATTTGCGAGAAAAAGGTATTGGCGTAAACCTGCATTATATTCCTGTACACACACAGCCTTATTTTAAAAATATGGGATTTAAGCAAGGTGATTATGTTGAAGCAGAACGCTACTACCAAGAAGCCATAAGTATACCAATGTATCCTAGCTTAAAATCAGAAACACAAGAACAAGTTATTAAAGCCATAACTAGCTCAATTGAATAATAAAATAAAATGTTTCATATAGGATCAAAAGAAATAGGCGATGACGCCCCTTGTTTCATAACTTTTGAAATCGGTCCAACTCATAGTGGTGTTGATTCTGCTAAAAGATTAATAAAGTATGCGGCCGAAGCAGGAGCAGACGCAGTTAAAGTTCAAATACTAGACCCCGATCGGTTAGTTTCTGATAAAGAACAGCTATTTTCCTACGATATTCTTAAAAACAAAGCAACAGGGGAAAAAGAAACAATCGAAGAGCCGCTGTATGATATTTTAAAAAGACGCTATCTAGAAAAAGTAGAGTGGAAGGAAGTGAAACAATATAGTGATAGCTTAGGTATGGCTTTCTTCGCTACTATTGGGTTTGATGATGAAATTGATTTCCTTGTTGATTTACAATGTCACTCTATAAAGATTGCTTCTGCCGATGTAAATCACTTTCCATTAATAAGGCGCGCTGCAAGGACTGGAATGTGTATTCAGCTAGACACAGGAATGGCATCTCTTGGGGAAGTAGAAGCAGCAATAGATGTGATTACAGAGGAAGGTAATGAAAATATTATTATACATCAATGTCCATCTGGTTACCCTGCACGCGTTGAAAGCATTAACCTAAACACCATTACAACATTAAAAAAAATGTTCCCTTATCCTGTTGCATTCTCAGATCATACACCGGGCTATGAAATGGATATTGCAGCGGTTGCATTAGGAGCAAATCTTATAGAAAAAACGATTACAGAAGATAGAACAACGCGTAGCGTTGAACATATCATGTCTATAGAGCCGAAGGAAATGTCAACCTTTATTCAGACTATTCGTGAAGTTGAGACCGCCCTAGGCACATTCAGAAGGATATTGCATACAGAAGAGAAAACAAAACGTGATGCGTTAAGGCGTAGTGCATTTTTAGTTAACAACTCAAATGCTGGCAGCAGTCTCAATGAGTGTGAAATCGAATTTAGGCGACCAGGATTTGGTATAACGCCTGATCAATTTGAAACTATCAGCAAATTAAAATTAAACAAAGATCTTCCAGCTGGGCATATGTTACACATAGAAGACATAGGTTAACCGATTTGGCTGAACAAAAACCAATTGCTATCATTCCTGCAAGAGGAGGGTCAAAACGGTTACCAAGGAAGAATATTCTTCCTGTAATGGGTAAACCAATAATTGCATACCCAATTGAAGCTGCTCAAAAAAGCAACCTTTTTAGCGAGATTATTGTCTCAACCGAAGATCAAGAAATTGCTGATATAACATCGAGATATTCTGTACATGTTCTTGACAGACCAATAGAACTTGCCCAAGACCACTCATCAGTTGTTGAGGTGTGCACAAAAATACTAGGAACTGAAAAATATAAGAACATTGACACCTTTTGTTGTATATACGCCACGGCACTTTTTCTTAACTACGAAACGCTTATTGCTTCTTACAAAAAAATGTATACGCAGCCAATTGCTGACTTTGTAATGGGTGTGTCATCATATAACTTCCCACCCTCTAAAGCATTAATTCAAGATGGCGCTTATTGGAAAAGTATGTGGCCTGAATTTCAAACTAGGAAATCGCAAGTACTTCCTAATTTTACGGTAAGCAATGGTAGCTTTTATTGGGCCCGCAGAAATTCTTTCTTAAAAGAAAAAACATTTTATGGTACTCGTCTAAAAGTTCATAAAAATTTTCATATAGATATAGATGACCTTCAAGACTATGAAAAGGCTCAAGAAATTTTTTTGGAAAAATTTGGCGAGCCTATATAGAAATGTTGGTAGTATTTCGGTGTGATGCATCCATCCAAATAGGCAGTGGTCATGTCATGCGTTGCCTGACATTAGCCGATGCGTTGAGTAAAAAAGGAGCTAACTGCCATTTCATAATCCGCCTTCACAAAGGAAACATGGCAGATTTTATTGAGCAAAGAGGATATGAAGCACATTGCTTGCCAAATACAGAACAAAATGCAGATAGCGTTCAAGGCGGGCTGACTGATTATCAGTATTTGTTAGGCGTTGATATTCATACGGATGCCGAACAAACGTTAAATGTAATAAAGAATATTATCGCACACCCCGTGGATTGGATTATCGTTGATCAATACGCATTAGATAAAACATGGGAGAAAGCATTTCGCCCATTCTGCAAACAAATTATGATCATCGATGACTTAGCAGATCGAGCCCATGACTGTGATTTGCTTCTTGATCAAACATTCGGACGGTCAACAGAGAATTACGAAAACCTTACACCCACACACTGTACACGATTGACAGGCCCACAATATGCTTTGTTACGTCCTGAGTTTGTTGAGTTAAGAGAACGCAGCATTATGCGACGAAAAACTCCAAAACTTAAGAAATTATTGATTACTTTAGGTGGTGTCGATAAAGATAATGTAACAGAGCGCGTTCTATATAGTTTACAGGATTGTAACTTACCGAAAAATTGCCGAATTGTTATTGTCATGGGAAGACATGCACCATGGATTGGTGCTGTGAAAAAAAAAGCTACACAGATGAAATGGCAAACAGATGTATTAGTCAATATTGAGAATATGGCTCAACTTATGGCAGAAAGTGATTTATGTATCGGTGCAGCAGGAACCACAACTATAGAGCGATGTTGTCTTGGACTCCCGACATTGTTAATAGTGGTAGCAAATAATCAAATAGAAACAGCTGAAAAGTTAGAGAAATATGGAGCTGTTATATATTTAGGAAGCTCAGATTGTAATTATATGAAGAATCTAGACTTTTCATTAAATAGTCTTATTGATGACAGATCAAGTTATATATCACTTGTTGAAAATAGTTTTAATGTAACTGATGGTAATGGTATATATAGAGTTGCGCAAAGAATTTCTCCAGCAACCTTGAAGACTGAAGAGGAAGTTTATCTTAGATTGGCAAATAAAGATGATGCTTGCATACTTTTCGAATGGCAATCTAATTACACAACACGTCAGTATTCCAGAAATACAGAAACACCGACGTGGAATGAACATGCAATTTGGTTTAAGTCAAAAATTGAAGATACGAAATGTGTATTTTACATAATTATCTGTAATTCTAAACCATCAGGTTATGTAAGACTTGACCAGCTAGAATCCAAAGAATTAGAGTTTGAAATTTCTATTGCAATTGCACCCACAATGAGAAGTCGTGGTTTGGGTAAAGAAGCTATAAATCTATTAAAATATATTCACCAAAACGAATCCTTGATTGCTACTGTCCACGAAGGCAATAAAGTTTCACATAGACTATTTCAAGAAACTGGGTTTAAGTTTGATAAGAGTCGAGATGTCTACATTTACTAACGCTATTTATGTCTGAATTTTGAAAATCAAATCGATACAAATTGAAGATAAATCCATTTGCGAGGGTTGCAAACCTTTTGTAATTGCTGAGATGTCTGGAAATCACAACCAATCTCTAGATAATGCATTAAAAATAGTAGAAACCGCTGCTAAATCTGGTGCATCAGCTATCAAGCTACAAACATACACACCAGATACAATGACATTAAACATCAAAAATGATGATTTTAAAATTGTCTCACATGACAGCTTATGGAATGGAGAATACCTTTATGATTTATATAACAAAGCATATACACCCTGGGATTGGCATAAAGAAATTTTTGACTACGCAAAAAAGTTAGGATTGATAGCATTTAGTAGTCCTTTTGACGAAACAGCAGTTGAATTTTTGGAAGATTTGGATGTACCTTGCTATAAAATCGCATCGTTTGAGAATATAGATTTACCTTTAATTGAAAAAGTTGCAAAAACACAAAAACCACTATTTATTTCTACAGGATTAGCCAATGAGAGTGAAATTACAGATGCAGTGGAAGCTGCAAGAGACAATGGATGTAATGATTTAGTTTTACTGAAGTGCACAAGTAAATATCCAGCTGAATACGCAGATTTAAACCTTAAGACAATAATTGATTTAAAGCACAAAAATAAGTGTTGGGTCGGATATTCTGATCATACTATTGGAACAACTGCTGCAATAGCAAGTATTGCTCTAGGTGCGGTTGTAGTTGAAAAACACTTAAGTCTATCGACGACTGGTAAAAGTGTAGATAGTGAGTTTTCAGCTAACGAGACAACGTTCAAAAAATTATGTGAAGAGATTGATTGCGCTTTTCATTCCTTGGGCAAAGTAACTTATGGCCCTATAGAGTCAGAAATGGACTCTCTGAAATTTAGAAGATCTATTTACATAGTAAAGGATATCGATAGAGGCAGTATATTAACAACCGATAATATGAAATGTATTCGGCCAGGGTATGGGCTTGAGCCCAAGCATTATAATGAGCTAATCGGGAAGAAAGTAAATTGTGATCTGGAAATGGGTGCGCCAATGAAATTGGCGTATATAGCAACTGATCAGTAGTTTCTTTATAAATTACCTTATCTAAACATATTACAAACAAAATGAAGAAAGAAAAACTTCTTCTGTATCTAAATAGTAAATTTTATAAAGAGTAATGAAAAAAAATATTACCATACAAATAGATACAAAACTCAGAGAGTTGCCTTACATTATTGCGTTAAAGTCTTTATTTAAAAGAAATGGCCAAATAGAACTGCATCCTGCTTATCAAGATCCAATATGGCTTAATGGAAAGAGTGAGTTTACTGAAACAATTAATAAAAAATCTAACATACTTGTTACACCTTCATACAATAGCAATAGGACACATTACACCCTAGCCTGGAAATATTATAGCAAAGCAAAGCTAGTAAAGTGGCATAGTGAACAACTGTTTGATAAACGATTTTATAACGAGAAGTTAAATTTAAATGCCTTAAGTAAATATAATAGAGATGTTGATTTTCACATAGTGTGGGGCAAACATCTCGCTAAACTGCTCGTGAAAAAGGCAAAGATTAATCCTAATCGCATATATATAACTGGATGCCCTAAATTCGATACACTGACCCAGTCCGAAGAACCCTCAAATAGTGGTTGTGAAGAGCGAAAAAATAAAATTGTTTTTGTCTCAGATTTCACTCTTGCAACTATGTCAGAAGTTGAATATCAAGATATTCTTAAAAAATATAAATATGATAAAAATTTTAGACTAAGAGAGTTTTATACAAAGGCTTTTAAAAAGTTCTATTACATAATTGAGTCGGTTGCTAAGAATCATCCGGCATGCGAAATTATAGTTAGGTTACACCCAGGTGAACGGCTAGAGGCCTACTCTAAGCTTTCAAAATTCAACAATATTCAATTCAGCCAACACGAACCTTTCTCAGAAATTATTGCAGGCACAGATGTTGTTGCACAATTTCTTTCTACATCTTTTTTCGAAAGTGTTTTAGCGGGAAAAAGGGTTTACTGCCTAGATCTGATAGATGATTATAATGGCAATTGGCGCGAGCATTACAAATATTACAACTTCATAAATTCTGAAATATTTATTAAAAACTTCGACGCAATTCAAAATAATACATTCATGCAACAAACGGAACAGGTTGAAGCAGGTATGAAAGAATTGTTTTCAACTCATCTCGGCATGTCTATTCCTAGAACGTATCTCGCATTAAGTCATATCCTTGAAAGAAGTGAAGGAGGCTGGTCAAATTTATTTATAGACAATGTAAAAGTTAAAAAAACATCTTATATTTTTTTCTTGAAAAAATTTTTAGCTAGTGTGCTTTTTTATCTGCAAAACAACGGCTTTACAACAAACAAGAAAGCAGATTATATAACAGATAACTTTTATGGAAGTGATGAAGGATTTACTGAATCTGAAGTTGATGCGCTAGTCAGAGAATATATCAATAAAAATAGCCAAAATTTAGACGAAATTCTTTGCGCTAAATATAGTATTACTGAAACTGAATATGGTATTGAAGTGTCTGTGTGAGTTTTTCTAAAAAAATATTAAGCCATTGCGATTTAGGGTTTCAGATATTCGCACTTCGCATTCTAGGCATTTCATTAGCATATTTGAATATCCTAATTCTTGCGAATAAATTAAGCATTAATCAATTTGGTATATATGCTTCTGTTCTAGCATTGTCTTCAATAATTGCCGTTATCCTAGATTTGGGCTGCTCTGGCCTTAGTATGAGGAATGTCCCTCGTTTGCAAAGCAAGGAGCAAAAGAAATACTTAGTATTTCACTATACTAGAATAATTATTTTTTCAAGCGCTTGTATGTTCGTATTAGGTATGCTTTTTAGTTATAAGAACTTATTAAACAATGAAGTTATTTTCGTGATGTTAATTGCTTTGTTGACTTCATTGTTGCGTTTTGGTGAAACAGTCTTAAAAAGTATTGAAATTCAGAGATGGTCAATTTTTGTGGGCGGCGTTTTACCGCATTTAATTACAATTACTTTTTATATAGCTTTACCTCTAGATCTAACCATCGTTTTAATACTTGTGACCTCATCAATAATATTGTCTAGCACTCTAACATTTATACTAATTAGAAGAGAGTTCGTGGATACCAATAGCAATAATTTCGAATTTAATGCAACAGAGATAAAGGCGCGCGATGTAGTAAGCACGCATTATGACCATTTATCATATGTAATTTTGACATTAACTATGTCTTTATTTCATAGCGGAGTTATCCCTTTTTTACGTGGTATGGAAGCATTAAAAGAAGCAGCAATTTTAGCAATTTCACTAAAAGTGATTGTGCCCTTCAATGCGGCAAGATCAGCATTAATATCTGAAAACACACCCAAGGTTTTAGCACTGCTTGCAAATGATAATCAATATGAATTACAAAAAGTTATCGCTAAAGCCTCTAAGTCTTTAAGAAAATATGGATTGTCTATATTTTTGCTTACCTGTATTTATGCATACATAACAGAACATGTTTTGCCGGATACATATTCTGGCATTATGTTATATATGATAATAATTGGGGTAGGCCAATCTGCATCACTTTGTTTGGGTTTTCACCAAGCCTTACATGCCTCATTTGATTTAAAGTTGCGTCTTATTTCATTGCTTTTAATGTTATTATTATTATCTGTAATGTATGTCGCAATATATATTTTTGGTAACGATGTATTATATGTTCATATAATTGTTTCCATAGTTTTATTTCTAAAGTTTTTAATTTCGTATTTTATTGGTAAATATGGTTTGAAATTGAGTTGCGTCAATCGTAACAATAAAATTTAAATAGATCTTCTTAAATACTTAGACCTAATATATATTAATTATCAATAAATACTCCTATGCTAGTGGTGATCCACAATGTTATATGTTTTCTATCGCAAATTTACTTGAGAAAAATGATTACCACTTGTTTATCAACACATTCAGATGAAGCGACTGTTGATTTGTTGAAAGAATTGAACACGCCTGCTTACAAGGCAACTTCAGCCGTCAATAAAATTAAAGCAAATATTGTAGGGGTGGCTAGATTCGTTGCAAATTACGTTTCAATCACTAAATCAGTACGTGAATAGCAAAACCATTCTAATAACTGCAGGTCTAAGTGATTATAAACTAAAGACCAAAATAATAGGATTGGTTGAAAATGACCTCATAGAGAATATAATTTTAGTTAGAAAAAACGAGCTCAAAAACACAGAAAAAATTACTAATATATCGCCACCATTAGGCATAAAAAATATAAGTGTATTATTCGAAATTTGGAGACTTTTAACTCTTATAAGAGTATCCAGATCACGCAACATTGATGCCATTATAGGTATACAACTAGTAGCCCACGGTATTTCTGCCGTTATTGCAGGGAAACTTACAAACACTCATTGTGTTGCCTGCCCAATAGGAAAAGATATTCACAGCTACATTAATAAATTTATTTATTTATTTCCAATAAAGTGGTGTATAAAAAATGCGAGCATGATTGCCTTCATGGGCCCGAAATCTGAAGAAATTCTACTTGAACAAAATACCCCAAAAAGAAAACTGATTGAATTTAAAAATTATCATGACCCTAATCTATTTAAAATTGATAATAAACCACAGCGTCACGATTGGGATTTCATTTACATTGGCCAGCTTATCAAACGTAAAAATTTAGATGTAATTATTCATGCAACCCATAAAGTACACAAAAAATACCCAAACGTTAAATTTGCGATAGTTGGAGATGGCCCGAATAAGATTAAGTTAGAGAGATTATGTAAATCACTAAAACTAACAAGAAATATAAAATTTTTAGGATTAAGAAATGATGTAAATGCTCTCCTAAACACTTCACGCGTATTTATCTTAGCATCAGAAATAGAGGCTTTACCTGCTGCTGCTATTGAGGCAATGCATTGCGGCGTCCCATCTATACTAACTGACGTTTGCGATATACCTGGTGTCTTTATTCAAGAATACAATGCACTGCTAATTCCGCCCTATAATATAGATGCACTAGCAGGAGAAATGATACGTTTATGTACAGATACAAATCTATATTATAAATTACAAAAAGGGTGTTTAAATTCTCGCGAAAAATATCAAACCAATTGGGGTTTAGAAAATCAAATTCTTGCATGGAACAGATTGTTAACTTTAAAATAACTATTAGTTAGCATGCGCAAACAATCTATAAATAATACACTCGTCAGCTAAAATATTTCCGAATTGACCGATATACTATAAATTTGTATATTTAATTATCGGCAATTCAAACTTACTGCATTTTTCAAATCATATTTACCAATACACACGCAAATAAATTATCTTAGAAATAATGAAGTAGCGAGAAGAAGGTCTGATACAAATACATAAGAATATTTACATAAGTGAAATATTCTCACCATTTTATTTCTTAAATAGAAAAATTTTAATCAAATCTACAGCTTGCAATACCATGTGCGGGTGATTTTAGTCTCCCAAATTTAACCTATCATTCTGCCACTAGATCGCTATTGAGCACTAAACTATCTGGCAAAAAAACATTACCAATTGTCATAATTTTTATACCACTCGGGTTCATTAGGGTGATATTGCTGATTCACCACAAAATACAATGCTTTATTAATCGCGGTTATCCTGCATACCGAGCATTCTAGCGGCTTAAAGTACACTACAGTTTGACATGGCATTACTTTGCGATAACATGTATAAATTCAAATAATTACACGATTTTATCACTATAAACACCATGGCAACTGCCGCATCTACTATACGAATAAGTGGTCTGTCACGCAGACTTATCAACGACGGATTTGTGTCTGAACAAGATGCAGCAAACGCTCAAAAAGAAGCTCACGATAATGGTGTAGCTCTAACTACTTATTTAGTCAAAAACAATCTCATAGATGCAAGTGATCTTGCGCATTCTGCATCAAGCGAATTTGGAATCCCAATACTGAATATTAATTCAGTTGATTTGGAGTCGCTACCTAGCAATATCGTCCCGGAAAAGTTAATCCGCCAGCATCATGCTCTACCAATTCAAAAGCGCGGGAACCGTTTATTTGTAGCAATTTCAGATCCAATGAACTTAGCTGCATTAGATGAATTCAAATTTAACACCGGAATAACTACAGAAGCTGTTCTAGTTGAAGAAGACAAACTTGAATCCATAATTGATAAAGCCCTAGAGCTAGGCGATAAATCGCTCGACATGGATGGTTTGTTGGATGATGACTTAGATAACCTCGATGTAACGCATGGTGATGATGATACAGATGAAAGTGGTGACTCAGATATTGACGATACGCCGATTGTGCGGTTTGTTAATAAGTGTCTGCTTGATGCGATTAATAAAAAAGCTTCGGATGTACACTTTGAGCCTTATGAAAAAGTTTATCGCGTTCGGTTTCGCGTAGACGGTGTGTTAGAAGAAATTGCAAATCCACCCCAAAATCTAGCCCCAAGAATCTCAGCACGATTAAAAGTAATGTCACGCTTGGACATATCAGAACGTCGTGTTCCGCAAGATGGTCGCATCAAAATGCAACTATCAAAAAAACGTGCTATCGATTTTCGTGTCAATACATGCCCTACTTTGTTCGGCGAAAAAATTGTACTGCGTATTTTAGATCCTACCAGCGCACAACTTGGTATTGATGCTCTTGGATATGAGGAACACCAAAAACAACTTTACCTTAACGCACTATCAAAACCTTATGGATTAATACTTGTAACGGGCCCAACTGGTAGCGGTAAAACAGTATCTCTTTACACGGGTCTGAATATCCTGAACACGGCAGATCGTAATATTTCTACTGCTGAAGACCCTGCAGAAATTAATATGCCTGGCGTCAACCAGGTAAACGTCAATCCTAAAGTAGGCCTGACCTTCGCTTCGGCACTACGCGCATTTCTACGCCAAGATCCAGACATCATCATGGTTGGTGAGATTCGAGATCTTGAAACGGCCGAAATAGCCGTTAAAGCAGCCCAAACGGGTCACTTAGTCCTCTCTACCTTGCATACTAATGATGCGCCCCAGACACTTACTCGATTGGCTAATATGGGCGTTCCCCCATACAACATTGCCTCAGCGGTTACTTTGATAATCGCCCAGCGTCTAGCGCGTAAGCTATGCGAGCCCTGCAAAGTGATAGATGACGCACCGAATGAAGCATTTATTGAAGAAGGATTCTTAGAATCAGAGCTTGAAGAATTAAAAATTTACAAAGCTGGAGGTTGCGATCAATGCAACAATACCGGTTATAAAGGACGCACAGGCATCTACCAAGTGCTAGCTATATCTGAAGAAATGGGAACTATGATTATGGAAAATGGCAATGCCATACAACTGGCTGAGCAAGCCCAGAAAGAAGGCTATCCAGATTTACGTGCATCAGGATTAGAAAAAGTTCGAACAGGTATTTTAAGCCTTGAAGAACTAAACCGTGTGACAAAGGATTAACACTATGGCAACTGCTACCGCAACAACCCCAAACGCTGTTATTTTTGTATGGGAAGGTGTAGACCGTAAAGGCACACGCGTGAAAGGCGAAGCACAAGCTTCCAATGAAATTCTACTAAAAGCAGATTTGCGTCGACAAGGTATCAATCCCTTAAAGGTAAAGAAAAAGCCTAAACCTTTATTTGGTAAGGGCAAAAAAATCGTACCTAAAGATATTGCAATCTTTTCAAGACAATTAGCCGTCATGATGGCGGCTGGTGTGCCCCTCGTTCAATCCTTTGAGATTATTGGTAAAGGACACGAAAAACCTCTGATGCAAGAGCTCGTCATGAACATCAAAGCCGATGTTGAATCAGGCACAGCTTTAGCTCATTCGTTAGAAAAATATCCAAAATATTTTGATGACCTATTTTGCAATTTAGTGGATGCTGGTGAGCAATCTGGTGCATTGGAAACATTGCTTGACAAAATCGCAATGTATAAAGAAAAGACAGAAGAGCTAAAAGGCAAAGTCAAAAAAGCATTATTTTATCCAACAGCAGTTCTAGTCGTAGCCTTTATCGTTTCTGGCATTCTTTTATTGTTTGTTGTCCCACAGTTCCAAGAACTTTTTATAGGGTTTGGTGCTGATTTACCTGCATTTACACAGATGGTTATCAATTTATCTGAATTTATGCAGAAGTATTGGTGGCTAGTATTGCTTGGAATTGGCGCCGCAGTATTTGCATTTATAAATGCAAAACAACGTTCTGTTAAGTTTAGACGAGGTCTTGACAAAGCTTCGCTTAAAATACCTGTAATTGGGGCTATATTGGAAAAATCCGCTATAGCTAGATTTGCACGCACATTAGCGACTATGTTTGCAGCTGGCGTTCCTTTAGTAGAAGCCATGCAATCTGTAGCGGGCGCAACCGGTAATTCAGTTTTTGAGCAAGCCACATTACGCATGAAAGATGAAGTCTCTACAGGGACACAATTACAACAAAGTATGCGTTCAACTAATTTATTCCCTAATATGGTAGTTCAAATGGTAGCCATTGGCGAAGAATCAGGCTCATTAGACGAAATGTTAGGCAAAGTTGCTGACTTCTATGAGCAAGAAGTTGATAACTTAGTGGATGGCTTGAGCAGCCTATTAGAGCCTCTCATTATGGCAATACTAGGTGTTGTAGTGGGTGGGCTGGTAATTGCCATGTACTTACCAATCTTTAAACTTGGTGCGGTTGTTTAAGCTAAAGAGTTTTAATCTTTCTAGATAACAAAAAATATTGGATTTCCCAGATAATTCAATCCTGAGTTATATAGCTAATAACTCTGTGATGTTACTTACTTACAGTTTCATCATTGGTGCTTTCATTGGCAGCTTTCTAAACGTCGTGATTCATCGCATACCTGTAATGCTTGAACGACAATGGAAAAGCGAATGCCAAGAGCTTCTTGCTCCTGAGATAGACACCCCTGCTCTCCCTAAATACAACTTAAGTGTTCCTAGATCACATTGCCCTGCATGCAACCATCAAGTTAAAGCGATCGAAAATATCCCTGTCATTAGTTACTTATTTCTAAAGGGGAAATGCAGTAATTGTGGAATAAATATTTCTGTTCAATACCCTTTCGTAGAATTACTTACTGCAATTTTTACTACAATTATTGTTTGGAGATTTGGTTTTAGCCTACAAGCACTAGGCGGAGTTATATTTACCTGGTTTTTGGTCGCACTCAGCGGCATTGATATAAAAACTCAATTACTACCTGACAATTTAACATTCCCGTTTTTATGGTTAGGCATTATTTTTAACCTGTTCTCCACCTATACAGATTTAAACTCAAGCGTACTCGGTGCAATTTTTGGTTATCTCGCACTATGGTCAGTGTTTCACTTATTTAAGCTAATTACAGGCAAAGAAGGCATGGGTTATGGTGACTTTAAGTTACTTGCAGCCCTTGGTGCATGGCTAGGCTGGCAAGGCCTGCCTTTAATTATCCTACTCTCCTCAGCGGTAGGTGCAGTGATTGGTATTTTTATGATTGTGACGAAACTACAAGAACGCAGCCAACCCATTCCATTTGGCCCCTACCTAGCAGTAGCAGGATGGATTGCAATGTTGTACGGTAATCAACTAATAGCCCTATATTTAAACAAAACTATATAATCAATCCGTAATATCTATGTTGGTAGTAGGCCTCACAGGTGGTATTGGATGCGGGAAAAGTCTTGTCTCTGATCTTTTCCATGAGCACTTTACTATTCCAATCATTGATGCAGACATCATTGCAAGAGAGCTCACTCAAACCAATCCAGTAATCGAGAAAATTTCTCAACAACTTGGAACAGATTATATAGACGAAAATAAACTGCTGTTACGTGAAAAACTCAGACAGAAAATTTTTTCTGATCCTAGCATTCGCGCTAAGCTTGAAAGTATTCTTCATCCATTAGTGTATGATGATATTAGCAAAAAGCTCAGTGAGCTACACGCGAGTTACTGCATAGTCGTTATTCCATTATTGCTTGAAACCAAACAAACCGATTTTATTGACCGAATCCTAGTTGTAGATTGTACAATTGAAGAACAAATTTCACGTGTAGTGCACCGTGATCAGTGCAACGAATCACATGTTAAAAAAATTATTAATGCGCAAATAGATCGAGATAGTCGTTTATCACTTGCAGATGATATTATTACAAATAGCGGAAGCACCTCACTTACAAAAGAAAAAGTAGCTTTACTGCATAAAAAATATATCGAATTAAGCAAGTCCCACAACAAACCATGAACACTACAACAGAAACAAATGAAATATTTTATGAGCAACCGCTCAATGAGCGCATGCGAACATTTTTACGCTACGAAGAACTAACTCGCCGCTTTAATTTTTTTGTCAAGCAGGAGAATAGTTCTGACTCACATGCAGCGCTTTTAACATTAATAGAAATATTAAGCTTGGTATCTCGTGGAGATCTTAAACAAGAGTTATTGAAAGAATTAAAACGACAGATCGACACACTTGAGCAACTTGCAAATAAACCTAAGCTAAATACCAGCAAACTAACTGAAATTTTATCTAAACATAAGAATACCTTTGATCGCTTACATACAGTTCGCGGCCAGATCGGCAATCACCTTAAAGAAAATGATTTCTTAAATAGTATTCGACAACGCGCAGTAATCCCTGGCGGCACATGTGATTTTGATTTGCCTGAATATCATCATTGGCTCTCTTTACCTTTTAGTCAGCGTAGCAAAGTGTTATTAGAATGGATTGAGCCATTTGAGATTGTGCAACAAAGCGTTAGCCAAGCGCTTCGTTTGATCAGAGAAAGCACTCAATATGCAGATAAAACGGCCCCTAAAGGCTTCTATGATCAAAACCTGGATCCAAATTCACCCAATCAATTGATACGCATTGCTATCGCCAAGAAGCACAGTTTTTTCCCAGAATGCAGTGCAGGTAAGCACCGTTTTTCGATTCGCTTTCTATCACAAGACGATCCTAATATCACCCCTAAGCAAACTGGAGTTAATATTGATTTCAAACTTGCATGTTGTACATTTTAATTTGTTATATCCCATATATTTCTGATCGCAGCAATACCCTGCCCACCACATAGCAAACTTACAGCTAAATCATCTACGCCAAGACCACCAATTGCATAAACAGGAACCAAGCTTTTCTTAGCAAGCTCAGAAAATTTTTCCCACCCGAGAGTCTTACAATTTTTACTAGCGTGCTTCTCTATAACAGGTCCTAAAATCATATAGTCCAATCCAAGTGAATTTGCATGCTCAATATCATGCGAATTATGACAAGAAGCTCCTACTAAAAACTTAGAACTTAGAGGCCTCTTTTTAGCTTCTAATAAATTATCACTCGTTAAATGCAATCCTGTTGCTGGAAATTTATCAAAGTATTCAATATTTGTGTTTAAAATTAAATCGACTTCATATTTCTTACATAACTCAATACATTGCTTTGCTAACCGTATATATTCTGAAGGTTCTAATTCATGCGAGCGGAGTTGAATGATACGAATGGATGCTCTCCTCACTACTTTTTCAAAGTTTATTAAGAAGTTTTCAGGGTATTGAGAATAGCTAGGAGTAACTGGAAATATTTTGGGCAGTTGTAAAGCCCGTAACACCCCATAGTTAGCGGCGGGAAAATCATCATCACTCAGTGATGCTACCGGTCTCCAGGTAATTTTTTGCCCTTCAAGCGCACTTACTTTCCCCAAATACTCATTTACCACATAAGCATCCAGCAATATTTTTCTATCTGTGTAGGTATAGGGTATCTGAATCAGTTGAGTAAATCTTGAAATATCGATGTTTAGTTCTTCCGCTAGCTCTCTTCGCAATGCTTCAGTAGGCGTTTCATTTTTCTCAACCTTGCCACCAGGAAACTCAAGTAAACCACCTAAATGAGCATCAGGCTTTCGCCTACTGACAAGAATTTCTTGCTTAGTGTTTTGTATGATTCCGACAACAACGTGAACACACTTCTGCTCTGTTAAGGCGTTCACAATAAAAAGACTTATATATTAAGTCCGATATTCTGCATTGATTTTCACATAATCATACGAAAGATCAGTGGTCCAAATGGTTACTTTAGAACTACCCTCACCAAGTAATAAACGAAATTGAATCTCGTCTTTTTGCATTTCTTTCTGACCACTTTTTTCACTATAACTATCCGCTAATTCACCATGATCGATCACGATCAACTCATTGATATATAAAGATATATCGCTTATCTGCATAGGCTCCTCAGTTGCTCGGCCTGCTGCTGCTAATATTCGACCCCAATTTGGGTCGCTAGCGAATGCAGCTGTTTTTACCAAGGGTGAGTGCGCAATAGTGAAAGCAATTGCACGTGCTATTGATTTACTCTTTGCCTGCTCTACCTTAACTGAAATATATTTTGTAATTCCTTCACCATCTCGAATAATCGATTGTGCTAATTTCAAGAATATTGAATTCAAGCTAGTTACAAATTCTTCTTTAGCATATTCAGAAAGATCGCTGAACCCCAAGCTCGATTTACCCGTTGCAACAAGAACACAAGAGTCATTAGTTGAGGTATCGCCATCTACCGTTATGCAATGAAATGATTGATCTACTGCCTGATTTAAAAGGTCACTCAAGTTCTCATTATCAATGTTTAAATCTGTTGCTACATACGCAAGCATCGTT
>CAYXVH010000259.1:0-7071 GCA_964468615.1 uncultured Thiotrichales bacterium
ATTCTTACCCACAAGGATTGCTGAACCATTTGTATGGTCCCACGCAGTAACTTTGATAGGATATTTATTGTTGTAACGCATCCAAACAGGAATCGGTATCAACATGTGCGTAAGATTAAATCGATGTGCTGCGAACGCTTCAACTAAAGGTGACCAACCACGTATAAGGGTTGGTTTCTTAGAGTCTAAACCCTCATCTTTAAAGTAACCCAACTCATGTGCAATCAATAATGCTGCTGCATCTGTTATTGGTATGTAACCAATTTTAATTACCGGATCCCATTTTTTCTTAGCAGAAAAAGCAGGCATTGTCATACCAGCACTTCCTAGCGCCGCACCAACCTGGAGTAATTCACGCCGATTAATACCGGTGCCTAATGCGCCTGAAAATGTCGGGTCATATTCAATCGCGAGATTAGGATCATCATGTACAATCCCTTCGCCATGCTTCTGGTAGATCTTTTTCATGTTGGAATTCCTCTCATCAGTTACTCTTAATACTTTTTTTATATGTTGGCTTTTGTGTTATTAAGGATTAATAGGATCTGAAGTGCACGTTCAGACATAAGTTAGTTACCGAAAATATCGGCGCTAGGTTTTGAATCATTTCTAATTTCCATCACTACTCGTTGGTGTTTTGGCAGCATCTTCAAATACTTGCATAAGATGTGAACGCATAGAACGAACTTCTTGGTCATCACGATTACGTGGTTCAGGCAAATCTACTTTGAGATCGTGAACCATTTTTCCTGGAGAACCCGCCATCACAAGTGTGCGATCCGCCATGATTACCGCTTCGTCAATATCATGCGTGACCATCACAATGTTAAAACCCATTTTTTTAGAAATTGCCCTTACATCTTTTTGCAAAGAAGCGCGAGTGAAGGCATCTAGCGCAGAAAATGGCTCATCTAATAAAAGCATTTCTGGCTCCATCACTAATGATCGAGCCAGTGCAACACGTTGTTGTTGTCCACCAGACAAGTCTTGAGTATTTTTTTGCGCATTCTCTTCCATGTCTACTAAACGAATTGCTTCTTTAACGCGCTCAGCAATCTTTTCTTTTGGCCAACCAGCAAAACGCAATCCCGTTCCTACATTTTGCTCTACCGTCATCCAAGGAAACAGATGAGGAGCCTGAAACATCATTACCCATTTTGATGATGGCTCTGTTACATCTTTGTTATTCACTTGCATAGTACCGTTGTAACCACCTAACAAACCCGCAATGATGTGCAGCAACGTTGATTTACCACAGCCGGAACGACCAATGATGACAAGTGATTCGCCTGGCTCTGATACCATATCCAGCGCTTCAAAAGTAAGCGGACACTTAGAATTATAACGGTGGGTAAGATTCTTGATGTCTATTTGCACGCCATTGCGCTCTGCCATATGCGTTCCCTTCTTTAAATTCGTAGTTTCAAATTGGTTATCAGCAGATCCAATGCTAAGCAATGAATTGATAGTTCCTTTTAAAATCTCTTGCTTACTCAACTAAATTGCTCCTATCAATAAGAGCAGTAATTTTTATGTATTGACTGCAATCATTCATATGTAGCCACGCATTTCACTCGGCAATGATCTTATCTGACCATTCCGTATCTTCCACAAAGGTATCTGGGTTACCTGGTTGACCGCCTGCATTGGCCATATCTTCTTCTGTTACACCTCTCGCCCTCGAACATGCGCCACAAAATTCAATACGCGCACCTTCTTCAAGAACATTTTTCCACTGCTCTGCAACAGAAGGCCACCCCACTGGTTTCATGTTCTCTCGCACTACTTCATGCGCCATACAAACTGCTTCACCCAACAAAAATATTCGAACTTCATGCCCTGCACTGGCTAGTGCATGTCCGTGACCTAACACCATTGCAGCGCGTGTTGGGTCATCACTGCCCCACGAAGACTTCATAAATATTTTAGACATTACCTCTTCCTGTTTATAATGTTTTTTCGGTTAAATACTTAATCTAAATTTAATTAATTTATTCGACCATATTCAGACGTTTATCAACTTCCTGCATACGACGCTTTAAATCATCTTCATCAATCAATCCTCGACGAATCATTGAATGAGCCAAGGCTAGCAACTGCCTCTCAGGAAATGGAACGTCTTTATAATGTTCATCGGTAAGTTCATCTTCTTCCCAACGACGCTCTACACCTGGCAATGCGCAAGACACCTCGGAAAGCACATCACAAGTTGCCTCAAGTGTAATTTTCCACGGAGGATCTGGATTTTCGACCCCCCATTTTTTACTTAAGTCACGCCAAGATTTTCCTTTGGTTTTAACATCTTCAAGTAATGACACAGATGATTTATCCAGTTTTCTACTGGCCATCTCTTCATCAAGATCAATTTTCTCAGGATTAATTTTGACCATGATCTTAGTGTCCGTATGGGTTCACAGCTGGACGTATATATCGCTTATCATTAGCGGTCTTTCCTGGCTTAGGCACGGCAACGCCAATCAAACAATCGCGTGTAACAATTTCGGTTAGCTGATCTTCTGTCCAACCATCTGTTCCTTCAGGACGTTCAGGCATGACGATATAACGTGTCTTTTGATTAGAATCTACAACTCGCACTTCAACATCTTCAGGAAGTTGCAAACCAAATTCTGCTAATACCTGTCGTGGCCAACGCACTAAACGACGACGATAATTTGGTGTGCGATACCACTCTGGCGATTGACCCAATATTGGTCGTGGATAGCATGAACATAATGTACAAACTACGACATGTTTTACTGTTGGTGAATCTGCCATTACACGCAAATTACAGTAATCACTAGGTGTGCCAAATTTAGTTGGCATCTGATTAACCCAATCAATCCCAACCTCTAAACTTGCTTTTACACTGTCTTCTATACATAGCTTTTTATACTCTGGATCCAACCACGCTTTAGCCACTAAACGTGCAGCAGGAACGGGGCCAAGTGTATGCATGTATTCTGTCCATGCTTGATGATCTTCTGCACTAAACAGTCCTTTCTCTATAGCAAGTTCGCGAACTGCAAGCTCAAGAATTTCAAACTCACTGACCTCATCTACCATAGGTGCAGCTTTATGATTTTTTGACATGTGCCTCTCCTCTTTTCTCGTTCTTTTTATCTAGTCGTAAATTATGCAGGTTCTAACCCATGCTCAGGAATTTCCGTTTCTAATGTATCTTGAGAAAAAGTATCAGAATATTCAGGCCAAATATCTTTTTGCATGAATAGCACGCTATACATCCATTCAACATTTTCAGTGTTATCCCAAGCTTCATCTTCTGCCGGAGGGGACTCATAAACCAAGCGCACAACCGTTGCTTCCAAGCCACGCGTATACATCGGTGTACGAGTGTAAAATAGGTCAGATATATCTCGTACTTTAACTTTATCACCTACTTTAAATTTAGCTGGCCCTGCTTCACCTTTGAAACATTGTGGATCACCAATACCGGTTGCTTTTTTTGCATGATGCTCTAAATCATAATGTGGCTTACTCATAGCGTTTCTTAACCTCATCAATTTTTTCGTGTAGTTCAGTGAGGGTGACAAATTGCTTGTCAACCAATATCAATGCTGCCGTTAACAACCAACGCCCGTAATAAGGCAATCCTAAATATTGAGTTTGACCAACATCAACATTTTGACGTCGTCTTCTTTCTTCTGCAGTCCATACACCACGCCACGCTAATACTTCACACGTTACAAAAGTATTGTGCTCCCAAACTTCTTCTTCTTTCTCTTCCCATGGGATAGGTACATCACGCTCTCCACCTACATCATGTGCAGGACGTGTATAAGCACGATACTGTTCGTTTGATATTTCATCTGGTGAGGGTGCGTGTGTTTCTTTATGAATGGCCGGCTGTAACAAACCAACGTAATCTAGATGACCAAGCACTCTATCGCGTGTAGGTGATGACATAACCTAGTGACTCCTCTGATATTTATAATTCTTTTTAATTTGTTGCCTTACCATTGCTATTGTTTTTTTATAAAAAAAACAAATAGGTACTTATATATTATTTTTATAGACATACAAATTACTTGATGACAAGTCTAATGCAGCTATGTTATTAATCCATTACTTTGTTTTTATCAGACCCATAGGATTTAACTATGCAAAAGCGAGATATCTTTCCTCGATCACTACAATACTTAGTAGCAATAGCTGAATACGGTAGTTATACCCGTGCTGCTGAAGCACTACATGTTTCACAACCCACCCTGTCGCAACAAATTAAACAATTAGAAGAGTCATTGCAGTCGCCACTGCTAGATCGATCTGGAAGATCCGTACAATTAACCAATGCTGGCGAAATTTATATACATCATGCACGTCGTGCTTGGGGAGAATTAGATGGGGGCGCTCGTGCAATTCACGATGTGCAAAATTTAAGCAGAGGCTCGTTACGTCTTGGCTGGACACCCATTACTGATTATCTAACCTGCTCGTTATTAGAAAATTTTAACAGTTTGTATCCTGGCATCAACATAAATACCTTAGAAATGCCGCAAGATGACATTGAAGTCTCAGTTGCAGAATCACGTATTGATATTGGCATTGTGTTTAGCAAACCGTTTGCACCTACCACACGCCCAAATGAACTTGAGACAGTTGTATTGTTTGAGGAAAAACTCTGTGTAGCAGTCGGCAGATCCCATCCTAGAGTCAAACAACAAGAAAGAATGAGTGCACAAAATCTGGGACAAGAATCACTAGCATTGTTGAACAATGATTTTGCTTTGCGCCGCCATGTAGATGAGTACTGCAGTAAATACGACATCGAACCACGTTTTGCAATTGAGAGTAATTCGCTCAGTGCAATAATTTCCCTCATCAAACACCGCCCACTTGCAACCATTCTTCCTCGTAGTATTGTTAGACAACAAGGTTTACACGCCATAAACCTTTCGCCAGAGATGCCGCGCAAGGAAATTACGTTAATTTATCGTAGAGATGGTTACAAAAGTCCTGCTACCGTTGCCTTCTCCGAATTAGCCCACTTATGGTCTAAAGATGAGTTGCCTAAACACTAGTACAGTTATATTTCCTTGCAAAATAACTTAACAAACAAGTTAAGCTTAAATAATCACGCAAAGATTAACTACACTTTGATGATGATTACAAACTTTAGCAATTGATTTCTTTTGTTTAGAATATGCAAGCCACTGAAAAAGCACTTATCAAATTTTTTGAACAAGTCGCTTTAAAAAACAAAGCTCTATTGACTAAGATAGAAATAGAACAGAGCTTTGATTTAGACAAAGAAAGATGGCAATTTACCTTACCAAATTTACATTCTTTTCTTCAAAATCAAAATGATGAATTCAGCTCTATTGATTACATTACATTCCGAAATATTTTATTTAACTGCTCTATAAATCAAACTGTGAAGTTACATGGTGCTGAAATCAATATTTCTGATAATCAAGCTAAGGTAGATAAATCTCGTTATGCCTTGATTTGGAATAACGAAGTAAATCCGCTCTGTTGAGCAATATCTGCCTTATATTAGCTGTTTTTGTAGCCTTACTTGCGTTTTCTCTTACTAGCACCGGCAAAATGAATAATAGAATAAGAAATCCCAAACCCTGCAAACATTGAAACGATAATTAAAATAATATTTGCTAAATTAATATCTCCACCAAGCTTTGTATTTATATCAAATACCATTGCTAGCACGTTCATTATTATTAATGCTAAGAACACGCCACCAAAAAATAATATACGAAACGGCCTAGTGCCGGTCATTATTACATCAACAAATTTATCGATAAGAAGTTGCATTCACAAAATCGCCTTCCAAAATGCAATCATTGCATAGGTTTACCCATAGCCGTCAACTAAGCATTCTCACTGCACTTTATTTAACCATTGCATAATTGTACCGATTGGTACAGTATTCTCAAACCAATCACTTCAACAGAGGATTTACTGATGTCTGAACGACCACCCTTACCGCCTTTCACACAAGAAACTGCAATTCAAAAAGTTCGTATGGCAGAGGATGCATGGAACATAGGCAATCCAGAGAAAATTTCTCTTGCTTACACTGATGATAGCCGTTGGCGTAATCGAGATGAATTTATTAACGGACGTGATGAAATCGCGGCTTTCCTTACCCGCAAATGGTCTAAAGAATTGGATTACCGATTAATTAAAGAACTATGGGCATTTCATGACAACCGCATTGCAGTACGCTATCAATACGAATGTCATGACCAAGCTGGTAATTGGTTTCGATCATATGGAAACGAAAATTGGGAATTTGACGAACATGGACTTATGAGGCAACGACAAGCCAGTATTAATGATGTTCCAATTAAGAAATCGGAACGAAAATTTTTATGGGATAAAGGGCCACGTCCTGAAGATTTTCCTGGCTTAACTGAATTAGGCCTGTGAAATTTATGGCGCGAGACATTTCAGAACGTCACAATGTGGTCCCAACATTAGGGGAAATTTTCCGAGAACATGGTTTCTCAGGAACATCCCTTGCAGAAATTACACATCGCACCGGCCTCGGCAAAGGTAGTCTTTATCACTTTTTTCCAAATGGGAAAAAAGAAATGGCTGAGGTCGTGCTTGATGATGTAGCAAACTGGTTTGAAAACAATGTGTTCCTGCCACTTCGTGAAAGTAAAAATCCTAAACATGGCATTAAAACAATGTTTAAAGCTGTAGATGATTATTTCTACTCAGGAGAACGCATTTGTTTAGTAGGTGCTTTCGCACTTGATGATACCCGCGATCAATTCGCAGCAAAAGTAAATGCATACTTCACTTCATGGAATAATGCGCTCACTGTCGCACTTAAACGTGATAGCTATAGCACAGCAGAGGCTAAAGAGACTGCTGAAGATATTGTATCTAGCATTCAAGGAGCATTAGTACTCGCAAGATCACAAGATGATCCCAAGGTTTTTACGCGCTCATTAAAACGACTTCAAAAACGTATTGCAGCCAACAATTATGAGTAAAAAAACACTATTTACAAATATCGTTTCATCACGATATCAATCTTTACTTGAACAGTTAAATAATCATCCGCTTTATAGTGATTTAAAT
>CAYXVH010000260.1:0-8838 GCA_964468615.1 uncultured Thiotrichales bacterium
TAGCCCAACGCTTCTGTGATGAAATGAGTATTTGTTGAGCACCCGCTTTGCGTATTTTATAACTGTCTTTTTCAGGGTGATCAATGTCAAAAGAATGATGTGCGTGCTTGATAACAGCGACTCGTAGTTTACGAGCTGAAAGAATAGGGATAAGTTTCTCAAGTAGAGTAGTTTTTCCCGAACCACTATATGCTGAAAATCCTATTACTGGTTTATCGAAAGAAATTTTTTGCATATTATTTTGTAGCTAAGTGTTGAGAAATTGTTTGTTGATCTTCAGGTGTGTTGATATTAATGAAGCAATCTTTTTTGTCACTAAAATCGACAGTTTTAAAGTTATTTTGGGCATACCATTGGTCAATCTTACGTTCTCCGCTACTTAAATAGTCCAATAAGCTTTTATGCAGATCGCAGTCAATTAGTGCGTATACAGGCTGCAAACGTTGACCGTCATGTGCGACAGCAATATGAATGTCTTCATTTGTAGAATTCAAGGCAGAAAATAAACGAGTAACCAGATCTTCTGCAATCAGTGGTCCATCACATGGACACGTGCAAATGTATTTTGTATTAACTGCATCCATTGCTGCTGCAATTCCAGCGAGTGGACCTTGATAGTCTTCGAGTTGGTCAGAAATTACTGGATATGCAAATTTTTCATATTCACTTACGTTTCGATTTGCATTGATTAAAATCTCACTTACTTGGGGCTTCAAAACATCCAAAACATATTGGATCATCGCTTGGCCATTAATTTCAATTAAGCCTTTATCTTGTCCTCCCATACGCCTTGCTTTGCCACCAGCCAAGATCATACCGGTCACATTTTCATTATAAATAGTAGTCATTTAAGTAATATAAAGAGATAGTTTTAATAGTTGGTTTATTTAATGAGGTAAAATGCCAATATGATATTGTAATTTGAATTGTGTAAGGGCGTTTTATTATGAGTGAACAAATAAGTGATCAACAGCAACTTGAAATTGAAGCTGCAGTATACAGAAGGTTGGTTGAGCATTTGCAGGCCAAGACTGATGTGCAAAATATTGATTTGATGAATTTAGCTGATTTTTGTAGAAATTGTCTATCTAAGTGGTATGTAGCAGCAGCAGAAGATAAAAATTTATCTTTAGACTATGAACAAGCAAGGGAAATTGTGTATGGCATGCCATATTCAGAATGGAAGGATAAGTATCAGAAAGAAGCCACCCCAGAACAAATGAGCGCATTTGCTGAGGCTGAGAAAAGACGTAAAGGCTAACAAAGCAAGATTTAACAATGGCAACAAGCACTATAGATCTTAACGATGACGAGCTATTACGCTATAGCCGTCAAATTATGTTGCCGCAAATTGGCATTGAGGGTCAGCAAAAGATTTGCGAATCAAAAGTGCTGTTATTTGGGGTGGGAGGTTTGGGTTCTCCGATTGCGATGTATCTTACTGCAAGTGGTATAGGTGAGTTAACGGTAGTAGATCCAGATACGGTTGATCTAAGCAACTTGCAACGTCAAATTCTACATTACACAAAAAATCTTGGTGAAGATAAAGTGCACTCGACTAAACAAACACTTACTAGTTTAAATTCACAAACCAGCGTACGTACTATTAAAGAAATTTTGACTGGAAATTCACTTGAGGATGAGATTAATCGTGCGGATGTGGTGGTGGATGCAACGGATAACTTCCAATCACGCTTTGCAATAAATGCTGCTTGCGTAAAATCTAAAATAGCATTGGTAACGGGGGCTGCGATTCGCTTTGAAGGACAGGTAGCTGTGTTTGATATGCAAGAAGGTAGTGCGTGCTATCAATGCTTGTTCCCAGATGTGGATTTAGGCCAAAACGAATCCCCAGAAAATGAATTTGAAGAAAGCTGTGCAGAAACGGGAATTCTTGGTTCCGTTACCGGTCTAATTGGTTCAATTCAAGCAACAGAAGTTATAAAATTAGTAACGAATATTGGACAAACGCTTACAAATAGATTGCTGCTTATTGATGCATTGAATATGGAGTGGCATAGCGTAAAAATAAAAAAAGACCCTAAATGTGCTACATGTTCGTCTTAAACATAATTACCTAATATTTTATTTGTCATTAGCCATATTGTTGGCTTCTCTCGGTCTTTCTGCAAAAACATTTAATTTCATAAGCTCAATAAGCATTGATGCTATCGAAGGTAATGGAGTCGATCTTCGCGACATCATTGTTAATTTTGAATCGCTGCTTGAAAATAAATCCTCATATTCTATTCAAATTGGGTCTGCTGTCTTGCCAGATAATAGCGGCAATATTAAAAGTATAAATCTACAGTGTCATGATGGCGAAGTTACTAAGCAAGTGATTGCTTGCTACGATGGTGAGCTTTCATTCAAAGATCCTCTTGCTAGTGCTGATAAAGCTAAGATCAAATTTCTTAAAAACAAAGAGGGTGATTTAAATTTTACAATTGATAATTTTGATTTAGCTGATGGGTCAGCGACCTTGCAGGCAGACATGCATGATGATGTATGGCAAGTCAGACTTAGAAGCAGCAATATTTCATTTGCAAAGTTACAAGAAGTATTGCCATCGTTCCCCGAATTATTTTCAAAGGGTTTAATGAAAAGTGATATAACTTTTATTGGTAGTGGTTCTTCACTGCATGAAATTCATGGTGATGTACATCTAAACAAGCTTGCTTTTTCAAACCAAGAAAGCACAGTGGTAGGTGAGGAGGTGTCTACTAAGATTGCTTTTGCTAGCAAACGTATACGCGATGTATGGCAAAGTGAAATTAATGCTACAACCTTCCAGGGCGAGCTCTATTTTGATCCTGTGTTTATCGATGCTAATGCTGGTTCTAAAGATATATATGGAAAACTTAATTGGCAGGTAGGTTCAAATCAAATCGAATTAGCACCATTACACTTTGAAGATGCAAATGCCATGCATCTTGTGGTAACCACAGTCATTGATTTTGAGCAAAAAAAAGCAATTACGCCCGTACAGGCAGACATTGATTATGCTTTATTTCCAAAAGTATATGATAAATATATGTTGCCATTTTTGCTGGATTCCAATATTGCAGATTTAGCAACCAAGGGTAGGCTTGCAGGTTCAATATTATTAGATGGAAGTAGAATTGTTGAAACTGATTTAGCGTTAAATTATTTATCATTTGAAGATAATCAAAATAGATTTTCTATCTCAAAATTGAATGGAAACTTTGGCTGGGGTAAGCGCTATTCTGGCAAGGACTACGAGTTTAGTTTTGATACAGCCAATATTTATAAGCTGAGACTTGAGTCTAGTAAGTTCACTTTTTTAAATAATGAGCAGGTGTTGGTATTAAAGCAACCTGTAAGTGTGCCGATTCTCGATGGAGCGATTAACATTGAGAGCTTTCAGATTAAATACCCAGGTAAAGAAGAGCAGTCTATTTTGATGGACATCAGTTTGACGCCGGTGTCGATGTCAAAATTATCAACCACTTTTGGTTGGCCTGAAATGAACGGTAATCTTGCAGGCTATGCGCCAAACGTAACGTATAAACAAGGTGATGTAGATATTCAAGGCGCGTTGTTAATTAGAGGTTTTGGTGGAACAACAACGATTCATAATTTAAGCGCAGCAGATTTATTTAGCCTTACACCAAAATTATCTGCGGATGTTCAGCTTAGCAATATTGACTTAAGTTCTCTAACCGAAACATTTTCCTTTGGCGAAATTACAGGACGATTAGAAGGTTCTATTAATAATTTACAGTTTGTGAGTTGGGCTCCAGTACAATTTGATGCGTGGTTTGGAACGCCAGTTAAAGATAAGTCTCGGCATAGAATTAGTCAGACCGCAGTAGATAATCTTACACAAGTAGGAAATGGTGGTGCCGATATATTGTCAAAAAGTTTTCTTAAGTTTTTTGATAGTTTTGGTTACGATAAATTAGGTCTGGGTTGCATCTTAAAGAATAACACTTGCAAAATGCGAGGTGTCGATAGAGTAGGTAAAGGTTTTTATATTGTTAAAGGCAGTGGAGTACCACGTATCGATATTGTTGGGTTTACCGATGAAGTGTCTTGGCCCGTGTTAATCGCTAGATTGAAAAGAGTGGCAAGCACCAAGGAGGTCATTGTGAACTAGTGCAAAATATGTACTATTTGGCTTGGAACTTACCAATAAATAGCAAGGTCTTATTAATAACGCATATAGTAGGGTGGAAAAACAATGAAGCATAAGTCGATCTTTAGCAGTTTTCTATTTGGTTTAGCGCTTTCTGCGTGTGTAACCATCAATATATATTTTCCTGCAGCAGCAGCTGAAGATGCGGCACGTGTCATTGTGCGTGATGTGTTAAATGACGAGCAAGTTGAAGTTACTAAAGAGACTCAAGAGAAGAATGATCAAAGCAGTGTAGAGAATGTAAATAATTTAACATATGTGTTAGCCGGAGCAGTATTAAATGTACTTATTTCTCCTGCGCATGCTGAAGCCAATATAAATATTAATACACCTGCTATTAGCGCATTACGAGATAGCTTAAAAGCGCGTGCAGGTTCTTTAAAGCCTTACTATGCAAGTGGAGCAGTTGGTTTAACGGGTAATGCAAATGTTCAGATTCGAGATCAGTCATTAATTGCACTTAAAAATCGTAATCGAGTTAAGAAATTAGTTGCGGATGAAAATAAGGAACGAGGTGCATTATATGCGGAGATTGCTCGAGCTAATGATCATCCTGAATGGGAAGCAGATATACGATCTACCTTTGCGCGTGTTTGGGTAGAAGAGGTTGCTGCCGGTACTTGGTATCAAAATGCTGATGGCGCATGGGTGCAAAAATAAACCACCTTACATTTATAGAATTAATTAGCCATCAAGCATAGCTTGGTGGCTATCTTTTTGCCGCTGAATCCCAATCATTCAGCCTAACTACCCATTGTTTAAGCAAAATAACGGATAACCGCAAGGCTATTGCTAGATTAGCTGTATCTGAGCCATAACTGCGTATCTGTTACAATCACAATGGTTAAATTCATAGCAGTCTTCATTCAATAATGTGGTCTTTAAAAGAAAAAATTACTAGCAAGATCTGGGGTGTTGATATCAACACATTGCCATGGTGGCAAAGTGTCTTGCTTAGTATTGTCCGTTTTATTCATATCATGTTGGATGATTTTTTAGATGGGCAATTGAATCTTCGTGCCATGAGTTTGGTATTCACCACTATGCTTTCAATAGTGCCGCTTATTGCTGTGAGTTTTTCAGTGATGAAAGCATTTGGTGTGCATAACCAAATGGAACCCATGTTATTACAATATCTAGCTCCGCTCGGTGGTCAAGGTAAAGAGATTGCGCAACAGATAATGGGCTTTGTTGATAATACTAAAGTGGGTTTATTAAGTGGTGTAGGTTTGGCGCTGTTGTTTGGAATTATTGTTAGGTTAATTAATAAAATTGAAAGTGCTTTTAACTATACCTGGAGAGTGCAGCAATCGGGCTCATTGGCGAGAAGGTTTAGTAATTACCTAAGTGTAATTATGGTGGGTCCAGTCTTGGTATTTGTAGCAATGGGGGTTACCGGAACGGCATTAAATACATCAATTGCACAAGCAATAATCGCGGTTGAGCCTTTCGGTACTTTATTAAGTTTGGCAACAAAGCTTGTGCCGTATTTGTTAATTATTGCAGCCTTCACCTTTACCTATTTATTTATGCCTAACACTAAAGTTAGGTTTGTGCCTGCATTAATGGGTGGTATAGCAGCAGGAGTGATGTGGCAGACAGTGGGTTGGGTATTTGCAACGATAATGTCGGCTTCCATATCTACAAGTTATACTGCTATATATTCAAGTTTTGCATTTTTGTTTGTATTTATGATCTGGCTATGGTGGAGCTGGTTGATATTGCTTGTAGGTTCAAGTGTTGCATTTTATAAACAGCATGCTGAATATTTGCACATCAATGCGCATGATTTAGCACTAACTAATAGACAGAAGGAAGAAGTCGCTCTGCAAATAATGGCAGTCATGGGCCAGCGATTTTATGCAAATACAACCCCTGTTTCAGTAACTGCGTTAGTGAGTTCGCTGCACTTGCCTCAGCAATCTATTGAACAGCAACTTGATTTGCTAGTAGAGCATGGCTTATTGTTAAATATAGATCAAGATGAACTAACATACACTCCAGCTAGACCATTAGAAGAGCTAACCTTAAAAGCCGTTGTGGACACTGTGCGTGAGCCGGGTCCAAGTAGCCATATTAAAAATACATTGAACTCTAACTTCACCGCTGTTCAGACTGTATTAAGCAATGTAGATGAGAGCTTAGATCAAGTGCTTGGAAATAAAACAGTTAAAGATCTTGTTAATGAACTTAATGCTGATAATGATAAGCTAGGTGACACTGCAGTGACATCGATTAGAAAAGTAGAGAGATAAACTAGTATGAGTGAGCCAGCCGTTGAAGAGCTTAAATTAAAGTTAAGAGAATTTGCACAAGTTCGTGATTGGGAGCAATTTCATAGCCCAAAAAACCTATCCATGGCTTTGTCTGTAGAGGCTTCAGAATTGCTGGAACATTTCCAATGGATGACTGAGCAGCAAAGCACAGAACTGACGCCACAGCGTCATGCTGCAGTAGCCTTTGAGATGGCAGATATATTTATATTCTTGTTGCGAATATCAGATCAGTTAAATATAGATCTGATGGAAATGACTAAGCGCAAGATGGAACTCAATGAAAAACGCTATCCAGTCGAAAAAGTAAAAGGCAGCTCAAAAAAATATAATGAATATGACGAAGCATAAGGATATGCTTTTATATAAATAATCCTTTCGATTTAATCTAACATTCTCTATAAATAATTCAAACTGTGGAAGAACCAATTCAATCGTTTTCTATTGGTGAAAGCACGATAACTATTTTGGGCACTGCTCATGTTTCGCGTGCTAGCGCTGATAAGGCCCAAGAACTAATCGAATCTAAACAGCACGATGTGATCTGCATTGAGCTTTGTCAAAGTCGTTTTAACGCAATGACGGATCCAAATGCACTAGCAAAAATGGATTTATTTGATGTTATACGCAGTGGTAAAGCCAGTATGGTCACTGCAAGTTTAGCGTTAGGGTCATATCAGCAGCGTATGGCGGAACAACTAGGCATTGAGCCTGGTTTAGAAATGAAAACCTCAATTAAGCACGCTAAAGAATTAGATTTGCCATTAGTAGTAATTGATCGTGAAGTAGGCACAACTCTTAAACGTGTCTACCATAATGTTCCATTCTGGAAACGCATATATATTATTGCAGGTCTATTCACCAGTGTGGTGTCTCGTGAAACGGTTTCCGAAGAGGAAATTGAAAAGCTAAAAACGGGCGATCTACTAGAAACCACGTTTGCACAGTTTTCTGAAGATGCTAAAGATTTATTTGTGCCGCTAATAGACGAGCGTGACAGATATATGACTGCAAAATTATTACAAACAATGAAAAATAATCCTGGCAAGAATTTATTAGCAGTAGTGGGTGCAGGGCATGTAAAAGGAATGACAAACTATTTACAAAAACATTCTGTGGATAGTTTATACGACCCTAACGATGTAATTTCTCAATTAGATGTAATTCCAAAGAAACGCTCTTGGTTTAAAATAATTCCGTGGGTAATTGTTGCGTTAGTTATATTTGGTTTTTATTTGGGCTTTCAAAAAGGACCCGATATGGGGTGGAGCCTAATATGGCAGTGGGTAGTTATTAACGGCAGTTTATCTGCATTGGGTGCTGCGATAGCGGGCGCACACTTAATAACAATAATTACTGCATTTATTGCTGCACCGATTACTTCTCTGAATCCAACCATTGGTGCAGGTATGGTAACTGCAGCAATGGAATTGTTCATACGCAAACCTACGGTGAATGATTTCAGTGATCTGCGAAAAGACACATCATCAGCGTGGGGTTGGCGGAAGAACAGAGTAGCAAAAATATTATTAATCTTCGTTTTGAGTTCGTTAGGTTCTGCAATTGGAACCTATGTAGCTGGGTTTAGAATATTTGGACAATTAACTTGATTACAGTTCAAGTTGACGTGAGTGAGCTCATTAATTTTCATCTAAATGTTGTGATAAGAAGTCATCACTAGATTTGTCAAGATAAAGATCTCTTAAACAAGTTTTGTTGGTTTGCACATAAATTGTATCATGGGTTACAAATTCGTATGTCCCATAAATTTTATCAATTAAATTTAAAACAACAACTTGTTCGTTGTAGGCTGTTTCTTGATTAAGGTACTGGCCGATAATTTCTGTTTCATTAAGACCAAAGTCACGATTCATTGCAATTACTTGTGCTGCACTCGCTTTCCACATGCAAAATCTTTTCATTTCAGGATATTCGTCTGCGACAGCTTGGTTTGGAATCGCTAGAACGAAGAGTAAGATTAAATAAAATCTAAATGTTCTTAACATGGTTAACTCCATTTAACGGTGTGGTGTTAACATGATAAACGGCTAAAATGTTAGAAAGCTAAGCAATACCCCTCAATATTATCTAGAGTGTTTATATTAACTGATGCCTGGGCGCCAAATATTGTTTTTATAAAAGATATGAAAAATATTGATGTATATTTAAACGATAAGTGGTGAGTACATGGATGTACGAATAAGAGTTGCATCAGGGATGATGCAACAAAATCTATCTTCAACCAAATGTCTGCTAACGACCCAAAGCGGACATAATAAATACTTTAATGAAAAAACGCATAAAAGTTTGTTTTGTAGTAGTTAAGATGTAAATCTACGTCATAGTCAGTAAATTAGGAGAGAACTATCTTGGAAGAACAATCATTTGATGCGTATAAACCAGAGA
>CAYXVH010000261.1:0-3603 GCA_964468615.1 uncultured Thiotrichales bacterium
AACGTGGTTGTGGTCGCTCTACTCCACACGCGGAGCTGGCTGAAAATACTACACAGCATTTAGTCGCAGATATAGAAGCCATTCGTAAATATTTAAAGATTGAAAAGTGGTTAGTGTTTGGTGGGTCTTGGGGTTCAACACTGGCGTTAGTCTATGCTGAAATACATACAGAACGTGTCACAGGACTGATTTTAAGGGGAGTGTTTCTTTGTCGCCAACGAGATATTCAATGGTTCTATCAAGATGGTGCTAGCTATATTTACCCTGATCTTTGGCAAGACTATATTAAAGTTATTGCCGAAGAAGAGTGTGATGATCTGGTATCCGCATTCTATACACGTTTAACCTCCGAAGAAGAACCAATTCAGCTAGAGGCAGCACGCGCTTGGGCGATTTGGGAAGGCAGCACTTCTAATCTCATAGCAAAGCCCAGTGTGTTAAATCATTTTGCTGATGACCATACTGCTTTGAGCTTAGCGCGTATCGAGTGTCATTATTTTGTTAATAATTCATTTTTAAACGACAATCAGTTGTTAGCAGAAGCCAATAAACTTCGCGACATACCTGGTGTGATCGTGCATGGTCGCTATGATGTCGTTTGCCCAGTAGAACAGGCCTATGCATTACATCAAGCTTGGCCTACTGCTGAATTTACGATCACTCCAAAATCTGGACACTCTGCAACTGAAGATGAGAATGTCGATGCATTGGTGCGCGCTACACAGAAATTTGTAAAACTATTGTCATGATCGCTTTGTTACAACGCGTATCTAATGCCAGTGTAGTTATCGATAATATAAAGGTTGCAGATGCAAATGCTGGAATGTTGGTTTTTCTCGCAGTGCAAAAACATGATACCGAGAAAACGGCTGAGCAAATGCAACAGCGAATATTATCGTATCGAATGTTTGCGGACGATAATGATAAAATGAATAAAAACATCTGCGAAATACAGGGCGATATTCTGGTGGTGCCACAATTCACCCTTGCGGCTGATACGACCAAGGGCTTACGGCCAAACTTCTCTACTGCTGCGACCCCTGGTCACGGCAAGAGGCTGTTTGATTATTTTTCAGACAAATTAAAAGCAGAATATGCTAGAGTTTCAACAGGAAAGTTCGCTGCGGATATGCAGGTACATCTGGTTAATAACGGACCGGTAACTTTCTGGCTAGAAATATAGAAAAGCAATATAAAGATTTATTTAATTAACTAAAAACCACCCCCTGTGACTGCACGTACTGCCAGCGTTGAACGCAATACCAACGAAACTCAAATTTCGATCCAGCTTAACCTTGATGGTACTGGCCAATCTTCGCTAAAGACTGGTCTGCCATTTTTTGAGCATATGATCGACCAAATCGCTCGCCACGGCATGTTGGATCTAACCATCGACGCGAAAGGTGATTTAGAGATTGATGCCCACCACACCGTAGAGGATGTTGGCATTACCTTAGGCCAAGCATTTAGCCAGGCGATAGGCGATAAAAAAGGAGTTGTTCGCTATGGGCATGCTTACGTGCCATTAGATGAAGCACTTTCACGAGTAGTAATCGATTTTTCAGGTCGCCCAGGTTTAGAGTTTCGTGTGCAATTCCCTCGAGCACGCGTGGGTGATTTCGATGTAGATTTAACCCATGAGTTTTTTCAAGGTTTTGTAAATCACGCAAATGTGTCTCTGCATATAGACAGTTTATTTGGGATGAACTCCCATCATATTGCGGAGACTATTTTTAAAGCGTTTGGACGCGCTTTGCGCATGGCAGCTACACCGGATGAGCGTATGCAGGGGATAATACCGTCTACCAAGGGAAGTTTGTAAGCAGCACACTTAAAGCAAACATGAGTAACATTGCCATTATAGACTACGGTATGGGTAATTTGTATTCCGTTACCAAAGCGGTTGAACATGTTTCCGAGTCAAAAGATCATATAATAGTTACCTCTGAAGCAGATAAAATTGCGGCTAGCGATAAAGTAATTTTCCCTGGACAAGGCGCAGCTAAAGACTGCATGTCTGCTCTACAAGAATGTGATTTACAATCTGCAATTATCGATGCAGCCAGCCAAAAACCTTTTTTAGGTATTTGTATGGGCATGCAAGTGCTGATGCAAATGAGCGAAGAAAATGATGGCATCGATTGTTTAGGCATCTATAAAGGTAGTGTGAAATATTTCGGTAACCATTTAACGATAGGTTCTGGAGATAATAGTTATAAGGTGCCGCATATGGGTTGGAACTGTATCGAACAGCAGCAAAACCATCCGTTATGGGGGGGTATTTCTGAATCGAGTTATTTTTATTTTGTGCACAGTTACTTTGTGGCACCTGAAAACGATAACTTAGTTGCGGGAACAACAAATTATGGGCCAACATTTACTTCGGTAATCGCGCAAGACAATGTATTTGCGATGCAATGCCATCCTGAAAAAAGTGCTCAGGCTGGTTTGCAATTACTTAAAAACTTCATACACTGGGACGGCAGCAACATCGTTAATTAAATCATGATCGTTATACCTGCAATTGACTTGAAAGATGGAAAATGTGTCCGCTTGCGACAAGGCGGCATGGATGATGTAACCGTATTCTCTGAAGACCCTGTAGCGATAGCAGATCAATGGGTGGAAGCAGGCGCAAAGCGTTTACACATTGTAGATTTGGATGGCGCTACATCTGGTGGGCCGGTGAACCGCGAAATCATTCACAGCATAGCTGAGAATCACCCTGATTTAGAGATCCAAGTAGGCGGCGGAATACGCGACGAAGATACCGTGCAAGCTTATCTAGAAGTTGGTGTTCAGTATGTGATTATCGGCACCAAAGCAGTCAGTGCACCACATTTTGTTAATGATCTTTGTTTAGAGTTTCCAGGACATATTATTGTTGGCTTAGATGCTAAAGATGGCAAAGTGGCAATCGATGGTTGGTCAAAGTTATCTCATCATGATGTAGTTGATATGGCACAGCATTTTGAGGCAGATGGTGTTGCTGCAATTGTATTTACGGATATTAGTCGAGACGGCATGATGCAGGGCTTGAATGTTGAATCGACCGCAGAACTATCCGCTGCAATCCATATACCTGTAATTGCTTCAGGCGGTGTGACAGATGAAGATGATATCAAACGTTTATGTGAATGTGATGAAGAAGGTATAGTTGGTGTAATCGTTGGTCGAGCACTTTATGAAGGCACTATAGAATTTCAACATGCTCAAAAACTTGCTGATTCTTATCAATCATAAACATTTCTAAATAAATATTTGGCGAGCTACGGAAAGTATTTCTGTTTCTGCAAAAAATATTTCTAAAAGACGTAATTAACATGCCGCTTGCGAAACGTATCATCCCTTGTTTAGACGTGGATGCTGGGCGAGTTGTTAAAGGCGTAAAGTTTGTTGATATTCGTGATGCGGGCGACCCTGTTGAAGTTGCCAAGCGCTATGACCATGAAGGCGCAGACGAAATAACCTTTTTAGATATCACAGCAAGTTCCGATAATCGTAATACTATGGTTAATGTGGTTGAACAGGTCGCTGCACAAGTATTTATTCCTTTAACTGTAGGTGGCGGCATACGCAAAGTTGAAGATATTCGCACCATGC
>CAYXVH010000262.1:0-8084 GCA_964468615.1 uncultured Thiotrichales bacterium
GCGCGCATATTTAAAATAGTCGCTACCACATTGATCGCACCCATGATGGATGACATGCCCATGAAATGAATTGAGAAAATAACAAATGGAAGCGCATCACCGGTTTGTAATGACAAAGGGGGATACAGCGTCCAGCCACCCGCAGGCCCGCCGCCGTCCATAAACAAAGTAGACAACATCATGGTGAAGGCAAAAGGCAGTATCCAGAAACTCCAATTATTCATGCGTGGCAATGCCATATCTGTGCCGCCAATCATCATCGGAATCAACCAATTTGCAAGACCCGTAAAGGCCGGCATTACTACACCAAAGATCATAATGATGGCGTGCATGGTAGTCATAGAGTTAAAGAACTGTGGATCTACAAATTGCATACCTGGCTGGAATAATTCTGTACGAATGATCAGCGCCATGACTCCACCAATAAAGAACATGATGAATGAGAACCATAAATACAAAGTACCAATATCTTTATGATTGGTAGTTGTAATCCAACGCATCATGCCTGATGGATGATGCTCGTCGTGATGCTCGTCTGATGCCATGGTAGACATATCTAAAACTCCCTAACTAAAAACTTTTAAATAAAAATTAAAAACGAATTAATTACTTGCCCTGTTAATTTTTTAGGGCTGCTTGTGTGTTGACGACTTCTTTGCTGGAAGAAGTGCTACTTCCTTTAGAACTAGCCATGTTTTTATTACCCTGCTCTAGCACCCAAGCATCGTAATCTTCAGGTGAAAGTGCACGCACCACTACAGGCATAAAGCCATGGTCACGACCGCATAACTCCGCACATTGGCCTCGATAAATTCCTGGCTTGTCAATCACTGTCCACACTTGATTGATGTAGCCAGGAATAGCGTCTTTCTTTAGTGCTAAATCTGGAACCCACCACGCATGTATAACATCATTAGATGTGATCAATATGCGCACTTTGCGATTGGTTGGCAAAACTAGTTCGTTATCTACTTCTAGCAAGTAGTTCTCACTCTTCTCTGCACGGTTATAAATTTCATCGCGAGGCGTTTTTAAAATACTGTAAAAATCGATATCGCTGTCAATATATTCGTAACGCCACATCCATTGATAACCCGTTACCTTGATAGTCATATCTGCACCAGTAGTATCTTCCATGGCAATCAGTACTTTCCCAGCAGGAATAGAGATGCCAATTAAAATCACAAATGGAAGCGCCGTCCAAATAAATTCAAGCAATGTACTTTCATGAAACTCGGCAGGAGTAACGCCCTTGGATTTACGATCTCTAAAGATAGAGATTGCCATGACACCAAAAACCAGTGCGCCAATTACACAACAAATATAAAAAATCACCATGTGCAGATCAAATACCTGTTTACTGATCTCCGTTACACCTTCGGCCATATTATAGGGCTGGATTTCGGCCCACACATTTTGAGAAGCCATAGCCATCAACCCTAAATATGAACTGATTGAACGTACCAAGTATTTTTGTTTCATTTATATTTTCCTGCCAAAAAACTAACTATGTATAAGTATTGTATGTAATGCCTTCGCCAATGAGTCCGACAAACTTTTGCGCTCGTCATTAGTTAAACATCTCCCTATTTCAGTCTCTTTGCCTTTAGAACGAATCAGCAACTTACTTGGGTGGCCTTGTAGTGGAGATTTAACTAACTCCAAATTGACCCAAGCTCGTTCAAATTGCCATGCTTCGCTAGGTTTTTGTCTTCCCTTTTCTACTATCACTAAATCATTATCAATAGTGACAACCTCTTGGTCACGACAGCGTAAGCTGCACATATATAGACCAAGTGTAAGCGCTAATATTTCTAATCCTGCAAACGGCAAAATTAGCCATAGCCCTTGTAACGCAAACATGCCTGCTATACCAAACGATATGGCAGCCATAAAATAAATAAAAAGCTTATTGCCACGCCAAGAAAGAGATTGATTGCGACGAACTATAAACTGCTTCTGCGCTGATAGTTCATGATCTATATCAGTAACAGTGGTCAAATTATAAATCCCTTATTTGCCGTACCCAAATTCAGTAATTCTTGGGTCAGATACTAATATATTAGGCAATATTAATGTGCGTAATTGTATCCCTCCATTAGAAAAAGTCATTCCCACACAATTAGGGCAATAGAGATAGTTGTGCTCCACAAAATTGATGCCTTATGTTGCTATTAACTATGATTATTAACATTACTTTAATTTGTTACTCAAGAACATTTAATCTGATTAATTGGGATTCGAACTTCACTAACCACCATTTTATCTTTATTTGTTGATAACTTTCGTGCATAACCATAAATAACTTCGTAACTAGCCGGCAATAAGCCATTTTGTTGACGATGATGCTCATAGGCCGCTTCAAATTGTTGGAATTTTTTCTTGCCCATTAAGCCGTTAGAAAAATTATCTTCTTCGATTCCGAACTTGCCACGACTACCCGTATCTTTTAAATCCCGCAATAATTGCCGCGCTTGTTTATATTCAATCGTAATAATTTCCATATCGACTACCGGATCAGCATAGTGATTCGCCAATAATAAATCGCCAATGTGGTGCATATCGATAAACCAATGCACATGATCATGCTGATCAACCTGCGCCCAGCTTTGACGTAATTCTTTCAAGGTATCAGGACCGAAAGTGGTAAACACCAGCGCACCGTCCTGTTTTAGAATTCGAGCGCATTCAATGAACACTTGATTTAGATCTTCACACCACTGAAATGTAGAAGTAGAAAATACCAGGTCAACAGACTCATCTTTAACCGGCAAATGCTCTGCCTCACAACAAATTATTGAGGCGGTTTGTTGTAAGGGCGGTTGCATTTGATTCGTATGCAACAACATAGGCATAGCAACATCGCTGGCAATCACATGGCTGTTAGGAAACTGAGCTTGCAAACCTCGTACGCTTCTTCCGGTTCCCGATCCTATATCTAAAATAGTGGACGGCTCTAGCTTTAACATTTGTAAACGTTCTAATGCGCGATCACAAATCTCTTGCTGCACAATAGCAGCAGCATCATATGTATCTGCTGCTTTAGAAAAATCTTTACTAATGCGCTGTTTATTTAGCATTAGCCTTGTTTTCTGCTTGTGCAAACATACTTTTTACTTGATCAATAAACTGCTCAGAATGCGATAGAAACGGCACATGGCTAGCATCGGCCATTTTACATAACCGTACATGCCCCCAGATTTCAGCCGTGTGCTCAGCGGCTTTTACGGATGAAACCTGGTCGTTTTCACCCTGCAATAAAACTATTGGAACATCCTTTGGTAAACATAAATCGCGTAAATCCATTTCTTGTAGCCACCTTAAACCCCAACGAATTTTATCTTGATGCTGATTAGAGGTCGCTTGTTCTAAGGCTTGCATTATTTGCTTTGATGCCGTGCTGTGTAGTGCCTGTAAAGCACAAAAATGTTTTAGCATAGTTTGTGGTGAAGCATCATACTGTTTTACAAATTTTGCAAAAGTATTGGATGGCATCGCATATGGCCAATCTTTGCTGGCAACAAACTTAGGTGTGCTCGCTATTAACATCAAGCTTCGTACACGTTGCGGATATTGCTTTAAATATAATTGAGCTAACACGCCACCTAATGACCATGCGATAAGCACGCAGCTTGGCGGTAATGAATTTGCCAGCAACTCTAAACCTTGACCAACACTCTCATCCCACTCTATATCATGACTATTACCATGGCCCGGCAAGTCTACACACCAAAGCTGAAATTCATTGCTAAGTCCAGTGATGCACGCTTGCCAAATTTTCGAACTGGATCCCCATCCATGCAACAATACCAACACTGGGTCATTACTTGTTTGGCCAAATTTTGAAACATGTAATTTAGACATCGTACTTATGGACACTCTTGTAGCTCAAATTCTAATCGTTGTAGGCGCGTATCTGCTTGGCTCAATCAATAGCGCAATCATTGTAAGTAAAGTATTTAGTTTACCCGACCCACGAAAGTTAGGTTCTGGAAATCCTGGCGCCACGAATGTATTACGCACTGGTAATAAGGTCGCTGCAGTGATTACTTTAGCTGGCGACTTACTCAAAGGTTTACTACCCGTGTTAACCGTAGACCTGCTCACGGCAAATTCCCTTCTCGTCGCAGCTACCGGTGTTGCAGCATTGCTCGGTCACATGTACCCGCTCTATTACGGTTTCAAGGGAGGCAAAGGAGTGGCTACAACATTAGGAGTACTGCTTGGATTTGATTGGTTGCTTGGAGTAGCGTGGATTGCGGTTTGGTTATTCACTGCACTTGTATTTCGTTATTCTTCACTTGCCGCTCTGGTTGCAACCCTATTAATTTTAGTTACAAGTTGGTTTTGGTCAGAAAATATTTGGTTATTTATTGCTATGACCATTATTACGGTATTTGTTTTCTGGAGACACCGTAGCAATATTAAAAAATTGCTAGCTGGAGATGAGTCCAAACTCGGAAAATCCAGCAAAGAATCTACATAGCTTGTTACTTATATAGACTCTAATGACCATCGTGGCTGCACTTTGATCTGCAATTCTTGCGGCTTAGCTTCGCCCTGTAAACGAGACATGTCTAAACGTATTAAGCCGAGTTGCGCCACCATCGCTGCATTATCGGTGCAAAATTCAGCAGCCGGATAAAATACCTGCATGCCACGTTTGGCTAGTTTCTCTGTTAATTGCTGACGTAATTTTTTATTCGCACCTACACCACCCGCAACCACTAACGTTTTAGCATCGTTTTGTTCTAGTGCACGCAGTGACTTTATTCTTAAGGTATCCACTGCAGCATTTTCAAATGCACACGCCACATCTGCACGTGTTTGATCATCAATGCAAGTGGATGGATTTTCCTGTAATCCTTTTAGAGTGTTTAACACATGAGTCTTTAACCCACTAAAGCTGAAATCCAGACCAGGTCGATCAATCATCGGTCGGGGAAAGTTGAAACGTTTAGCATCGCCCTGTTCGGCTAACTGTTGAATCTGAGGCCCGCCTGGATAAGGTAATCCCAATAGCTGTGCTGTTTTATCAAATGCCTCCCCTACCGCATCATCAATACTTTCACCTAAAATCGTGTAACTTCCGATTGCTGCAACTTTTACCAACAAGGTATGGCCACCGGATACCAGAAGCGCCACATAGGGAAATTCTGGAGATATATCCTCGATCAGAGGTGCCAATAAATGCGCCTCCATATGGTGAATCGATATCGCGGGTTTATTGATCGACCATGCCAAACTACGTGCCAACCCGGCCCCCACCATAAGCGCTCCCATCAGCCCTGGGCCAGAGGTATAAGCAATAGCATCAATATCTTCACCTAACTCAAGATTAGCGTCATGCAGGGCTTCTTGCACCAATGGACCCAATTTACGAATGTGATCGCGTGATGCGAGTTCAGGCACTACGCCACCATAGGGGCTATGAAGTTCGATTTGTGAGTAGAGCTTATTGGCCAGCAAACCCTCTGATTTGCTGATAATCGCTACGGCCGTCTCATCACAAGAGCTTTCTATACCAAGTACACGCATACCAGCATTATCACGTGATTTAGCTACGTAGGTACAACATTCCTAGGTGTATGGCCTTATATCTAGTCTAGTAATTTGATATTAGCACCCCCCTCTGTATAATCGCGGCTCATTTTTCAATTAAGTAAATTTAATATTCATATGCCAGGTGTACGTGTAAAAGAAAACGAGCCCTTTGATTTCGCTTTAAGGCGCTTTCGCCGTTCTTGCGAAAAAGCAGGAACAGTGACCGAAGTTCGTCGTCGTGAGGCTTATGAAAAACCTACCGAAATCCGTAAACGCAAAGCTGCTGCTGCCGTAAAACGCAACCTTAAGCGCGTATCTCGCACCAGTTTACGTCGTCGTCGTCTTTACTAAAATTTACCTTCCTGCACCTTTAGGTGTCTGACCAATCATGTCCAATCTTAAGGCTAAGCTGACTGATGACATGAAAGCTGCTATGCGCAGTGGTGATAAGTCACGCCTGCTAACTATTCGTTTGATACTTGCTGCAGTTAAACAGCAAGAAGTAGATACTCGTGAAGAACAAAGTGATGAAGACATTATTACCTCACTCACCAAAATGCAAAAACAACGTCGGGAATCCATTAGCCATTTTGAGAAAGCCGGTAGACAAGATTTAGTAGAGAAAGAAGAGCAAGAACTAGTTGTCCTTAGCGAATATCTGCCAGCGGCACTGAGTGAAGATGAGATCGATAAATTGATCACTGATGCAATGTCTGAATCCGGAGCTGCAAGCATTAAGGATATGGGCAAGGTAATGGGTATTTTAAAGCCACAGCTTGCGGGTCGTGCGGATATGAGCGCAGTCAGTGCAAAAATCAAAGCAGCACTAGCCTAACTCTGGCTTAACCTTGGCCCAACCTTAGCTAGCTGAGCTAGTATTAAATACCGTTTAACTAATTCTCAATTAACATTGATATAGTAAGCTAGTTAAATCATTCCGGTTCAACTCTCCCGGAATAAATTTTCTTAAAGTTACATCCCGGTTAATGCCGAATAGGTTTCACAAACAATGCCTGCTTTGAAAAACGATCTTTTTATTCGCGCACTACTTAGAGAAAAAGTAGAACGCACTCCAATGTGGATTATGCGCCAGGCGGGTCGTTATCTTCCTGAATATCGCGCCACACGAAAACGTGCAGGTAACTTTTTAACTCTGTGTAAAACACCCGAATTAGCCTGTGAAGTTACGATGCAACCGCTGGACCGATATGGTTTAGACGCTGCAATCTTATTTTCTGACATTCTTACTATCCCCGACGCATTGGGACTGGGTTTACAGTTCAGCGAAGGCGAAGGGCCAAGTTTTAAATCACCGATTACAAGCATGACTGATGTAAATCGAATTGCTGATATCTCATCCCCGATTAATGAACTCAGTTATGTTACCGATGCCGTCAGTTTGATACGTAAAGAACTCGATAGCCGAGTACCGCTCATTGGTTTTTCTGGAAGCCCGTGGACGCTAGCTACCTATATGGTAGAAGGTAAAGGCAGTAAAGAATTTCACAAAGTTAAAGGCATGCTTTATCAAGAACCTGAAACACTTGAAAAGCTATTAGATATTTTAAGCAAATCCGTAACCGAATATCTTGCCGCACAGATCGATGCGGGCGCACAAGCAGTCATGATCTTTGATACCTGGGGTGGAGTTTTGTCTAAAGAATGTTATCTCAAATATTCACTCTCTCCTATGCAGAAAATAGTGCAACAACTTAAAAAAAATCCATCTACTAAAGACGTGCCGATAGTTTTATTTACCAAGGGTGGCGGAAATTGGCTAAACGAAATGGCAGCAACGGGCTGCAATGCATTAGGCTTAGATTGGACAACTGAAATTGATCATGCACGAGCACAAGTTGGCGATAAGGTTGCATTACAAGGTAATCTAGACCCTTGTGTGCTGTATGGCAGCGACCAAGTTATTCGTGAAGAAGTTAAGAAAGTACTGAGCAAGTACGGTAAGGGTTCTGGCCATATTCTAAATTTAGGACATGGGATACAGCAGTATGTTGATCCAGACAAGGTAACCGTATTAGTCGAAGCGGTTAAGGAATTTAGCCCTGCCTATCATTAGACAACTATTCAGCAAGTAATTCTTTCAGACCCTTCAAATTGATTCTGTGCATGCTCCGATTCTGACTTTTACTTTTTGGTAACTGGTGTTGTTGGCGTAAACTAAACACCAATACATCAATCTCATAATTTTGATACTTGAAGTTTATAGTCGGCAAAAATACAAATTCATTATTTAACTTTAAGCGTCGTTCAACTAATTTCAATTCTACGCTTTTATCTTGAAACTCCTTGATAACTCTTTCTACCGTATCGCAAGAAACATGGATACTTATAGGAGCGTGTAGACCTGCATTACTTTCTAAAACAGAGCCAACCAGATACGGCGCATAGTCTTGCAACCAATCCATGATGGTTAATGCTATCTGGCGCTCAACTAATAATTTTTGATCGTAATTAGGTACGAATGTCTTCTGAAATAAAATAATCGCTTGTTCGATCTCAAAGTTACTTGGCAACGAGCCATG
>CAYXVH010000263.1:0-11565 GCA_964468615.1 uncultured Thiotrichales bacterium
CTGCCGGGTGTTGCAACCAATATATCTACACCATCGCGTAGTTTTTTAATTTGCGGGTTGATACTTACACCACCAAATACTGCAGTAGATCGAAGAGGCAAATATTTGCCGTACATGCGCACACTTTCGGTAACTTGTGCAGCAAGTTCACGTGTTGGCGTGAGCACTAAAGTGCGAATTGCGCGACGACCTTTTTGTGGCTTACTTTCCATTAGTCTTTGCAACATCGGCAAAGTAAAACCAGCAGTTTTCCCCGTGCCGGTTTGCGCGCCACCCATTAGGTCGCGTCCTTCTAATATAGGAGGAATGGCTTGGGTTTGTATAGGTGTAGGTGTGCTGTAGCCTTTTTCAGACGCAGCACGGAGTAATTCGGTTCTTAAACCGAGTGATTCAAATGACATTTTTTGTACTATCTCCAGAGATCGGCCCATCCAATAAGTATGCGCTGGGCATATAGCTTGGAATGGTCTAGGCGAAAACTATTTTGTTTTTATTTTAGTTTTACTGAGGTGAATCGAGATGATTACCACTTTGAACAAGGATGCAGACCAATGTGCACCTTAGGTTGAATAATGACTATAGCAGGTTTTTTAACCAACATAACTGCTCAAAGGGCTAGTACTATGTATTACCAAAATCAATACATCTAAATCTAAAAGATTCTATGCAGGGCTTTCCTTCATAGATCTAATTTTTTCAGAAGTATAATTACGCAAATCATCTGCAATCATATAAAAACACGGCAATACTATAAGTATTAATACCGTCGCAAAAATCAAGCCGAACCCTAAGCTTACTGCCATGGGTGAAAGAAATGCGGTTTGGCCACTAGCAAAAAATATTAACGGCGAAATACCTAAGAATGTAGTAACTGTTGTTAATAAAATAGGTCGAATCCTTACCCGTCCTGCTTCAACTAACGCATCAAAACAATCTACTCCATCCGCTATTTTCTTTTTAGCAAAATCAATCAGAATCAGCGAGTCATTCACCACAATTCCTGTCAAAGCAAGAAAACCTATCATAGATAAAAATTGCAAGTTATAACCGAACAGCATATGCCCAACAATCACACCTACAATAGCGAAAGGTATCGCAAACATGACTACAAACGGATCGAGCAGAGATTTGAATAATGCCGCTAATATAAAAAAGATCACTGCTAAAGCAATCACCAACATTTTACCGATATCATTAAATGAATCTTGAGCTTCTTTCTTCTCACCTAAAAATAATAGCGAATAACCAAAATGATCATCACTTAATGATTTAAATTCCTGACCTAAAAGCTCGGTAACCTCTAATGGCGTTATGACGTCTTTATCCACCTCTGCCGTAATAAGCGACAAGCGTTTTGAGTCTCGCCGTTGAACTGCACCTAGTCCACGCCCTAATTCAATATTGGCTATTTCACCTAAATAAACTGTTCCGCCGCTCTCTAATGTAATCGGCAATCGACTTAAGCCCGCGCCATCTTTACGAATCGAATCTGGGTAAATTACCCGTACCGGATAACGATCTGCTTTCCAGTTCACCTGCATCACTTCCAAACCCAAATAACCTGTTCGCACTGCATCGGCTATTTGCGTTTGTGTAAGACCTAACTCTCGACCGCGCGCATTAATAGTGTATTGATATTCAAGCTTACCGGGCTCTAGATCCTGGCGTACATCACGCACTCCTGGCACACGACGTAGAAACGTAACTACCTCACCAGATAAACTCAGTAATTTTTCAGTTTCTTTACCGACTATACCTACTTCTATATCGGAACCTGCAGGACCACCTTGTGGACGCAAAATTGAAAAGCGCTGAATACCAGGTATTGAAGATACACTCTCACGTACTTCATTTAAAATTTCTTCCGTACTACGCTCTCGAACGCCTTGCACTGTAAAGCGCATATTCACCAAAGGACTCACAAATTTTTCAACCAAACCTTTTGGTTTTGGTTTTTTTAGATCCACCACAAATTGAATGTAGTTACTGCCAAGCTTTAAACGATTAAAGTCAATTAGTGTCACACCTACATTAGTTAACAGTGTGTCCAGCTCATTTTCTTGAAAGATTCCATCCATGCGCTGTTCGATTTCAATTGCAAGCTCAGTGGTATCTTCAATGCTATAGGTGTTTGGCGCCTCCACATTTACCAGAAATTGCCCAATCTCCACATCACCGAATTGATTGTATGGCATATGCGTTTTCGCAAATGCCAACACAACACTTAACACGCCAATGGTAACTGCTGAAATGAAATAGCGATTTCGCAAGGCATATTTCACAACTGCAATATATTTTTCTAACCACTTTTGCCAATTAATCCTACTGCTCTTTTTTTGTTTAGCTAAGCGCAACATTTCTGCAGAGTGCGAAGGTAAAACAATGAAGGCTTCTAACAATGACCCAGCCAAGGATGCAGTAACCACTACTGGAATAACTTGTATAAACAAACCCAAGGTTCCTGACACGCCAAACATTGGCAAAAAGGCTGCAACTGTAGTGCAAGTTGACGCCATTACCGGCCAGAATACCTCACGCGCACCAATCTGCGCCGCCGGTATTGCGGCCATACCATTCTCCATATGCCGATACGTATTTTCTGTAACGATAATGGCGTCATCAACAATCATTCCCAAGGCAATTAGGAATGCAAACATCGACACCATATTAATAGTGTAACCAAGGTAATAAATGATGATCACTGCCACTAAAAATGAAACTGGAATACCCATCGCCGTAATCGCAGCCACTCTGAAATTTAAGAATAAATACAAAGATAACAAGACCAGAACTAATCCCACTGCTCCGGATGACTTTAAGGTCTCTAATCGAGTCTTCACATAAATAGATAAGTCACTAAATAAACCAACTTTGATGCCAGGAGGAAGCTCTTGTTGTATTTGTGCTGCAAGTTCACGGGTTAACTTAGATACTTCGATGGTTGAAGCCTTTGCAGTTTTAGTAATTGTGAGATTCACAGAAGGCTTATTATTGAAACGCCCTAAGGTTTTGGTTTCTTCCATCCTTAGCTGCACTTTTGCAACCTCACCCAATACAAGCTGTCCACCGTTATTATCGCTGCGTAAAACGATTTTCTTCGTAGCTTCAATATTAGGCGCTGCACCTTTGCCACGCAGTAAAATATCCCCTTCCGATGCCTTAAGCGACCCCCCAGGCAAGTCTCGAAGGTTATTTCGTAATGCAGAAGTGATAGCGGTTAATGACACATTACGCGCAGACATAACAAAAGGATCCACCACTACCCATAATTCCCATTCGCGTTCGCCAGCAATACTGACACTGGCAACCCCGTCTAATTGCTGCAACCGACTTTTAATATCTTTAGCCGTTTGCACCAACGTTCCGGTTGATGCGTCGCCATACACACTAAGACTAATTACAGGAAAGCGGGTTTTTAACCGCGTGATAGTAGGCCTTTCTGATTCTTCTGGAAGATCAGTTATCGCATCCACAGTGGAACGCAAGTCACGCACAAATTCATCAATATTTGTGTCGGGCTTGAGATCAATAACAATTTTAGAAATTCCTTCATTACTCTCTGAAGTAACGACATCAATGTCTGCGAGCAAATCCAACTCATCTTCAATAGGAATAGTAACTTGCGACTCAACTTCTTCAGGTGGCGCGCCTTCAAATTCTGTGCTGATACGAACCTTATCGATCTCGACCACTGGAAACATTTCTTGCGGCATACTGCGCCAAGAAATAACACCTAGCACTACAACTAGGATCAAAAATAAATTAACAACCAGAGGGTTTTTGATTGAAAAATTAATAATACCCATTAAAAATTCGCCTTTTACCCTACCACTTCGTTGCAGCACTTTTTGCGTTGCTCATTTGCAGGAGCAAAACCCGGCATCAAAGCACCACGCCTCGTATTGAAAATAATTTCATGCTTTTTATACTCAGAAATTAGTTGGGGAATTAGTTAGCTTCGATAACAACACGCTGACCATCTTTCAGCCCGGCAACGTCACGCGCAACAATTTGCGCACCAGCCTCAACTCCAGATGCAATAATGTATTTGCTACCCACTCGATTACTCACCACCACTGGTAGCTTGCTTAGTGTTCCATCTTGGTAGCGATACACAAAACTCTCACCTGCATTAGTCGCTACGGCAGATACCGGCACAGTTAGCACATCGATTTGTTGCCCTAATGGCACATCTGCGCTGGCTAACATTCCTGATTGCACCATATCGCCAGGGAGTCGTATGCGTATTGCGTGCGTATTAGTAGAAATGTTTGGGTCCGTTTGCAATGCAATTAATTTTCCAGGGATAGTCTTAGAGCCCACAATTACATCAATTTCTTGATTTAATCTTAATGCTGCAACGACTTCTCCGCGCACATCTAATTGCAAATCCAATGAGCTAGTATCAACAATAGTCGCAACAATTTGTGTTGCGGTTACAAAATCCCCTACCTCAGCATTAATTTCATTTACGTAACCTGTAAAAGGCGCAGTCAAGGCAGCACGTTGTAAATTTCGTTGTGTTACATCGCGCTCAGACTCTTTCAATGCAACCCTCGCTTGTGAAGTCGTTACCTTATATTGCAAATCAGAAACTTGTGAATCTAGTGTTAACATTTGTTGACGTGCTGCATCAAGTTGTGATGCAGATATTAATGAATCATTGTTTAGTTGTTCATAACGCTGCACTTCAGCTTTTTGAAGTTCTAAATTTTGTTTAGCCAGTGCAAGCATTCGCTGATCACGTCGAATTCCAGCGTGCTCAATATCATATTGAGACTGGGATTGAGTAAACTGATCTTGCAAATCTTGAGCATCAAGTTTTAAAAGCTCACCACCTTGCTCAACCAATACTCCTGGCTCCACTAAACGCTCTTTTACTCGCCCTTGCACTTCAAATTTAAGTTGTGCAGTTCTTACTGGCTGCAAACGTCCGGTTAATGATTCTGTTGGCAATAAGTCTTGGCGTTGGGCCTCTAAAATTACAACTTTGAGTGGCGGCAGTTCTTCTAACTTGGCTTCCGGACCCTTTTTTGTCCAAACCAATGCAACCACCATTACCACAGCCGCAGCTATAGCAATTAAGCTACCCACTATCTGTCGAGAGCCGCTGGAATTAGCTTGGTGTTGTGCAGAATCAGTCAATGCTTCTCCTTAAAACTGTTACAATATAAGTGCCTGATTATTAGACAGGTTAAGTGGTTAAATCCAGCAAATAAAATACTATAAAACCCCGACTAGCAACTTACTTACTCTACCTATTTCCTGTGTTGAAAAAAGCCCTAAGCAAACTGTGTGTACCCGTTTTTGCGCTAGCTTGCATGCCCGCTCACGCTGAAGATAGCCCTTATGGACTATGTGGAGACAGCTCAGTAACCGAGTCTAGCCAGCAAGTTATACCTTTAGACCCCAATACCCCTGCAGAGTTTACCGCAGATCAAGCCAAACGTAATGAAAATGGAATTGCGACCTTGGAGGGGACGGTGCAAATGACCCGTGGCACACAAAAAGTTGATGCCGAAAAATTGGAATATGACGAAACCAATAAAAATGTTGTCGCTAGCGGCAATGTTCGCGCCGAAGACCAGCAATTAGTAATTGAAAGTCAGAAGGCAGAACTTAATCTTGAGACCGACTATGCAAAGTCTGATGACGCCAGTTACTTTTATAAACCACTTCATGCTAGCGGCAAAGCCAAAAGCATTGAACGTACATCTGCAGACTTTGTGCGTTTTGAAGACACAACTTATAGCACGTGCGAAGAAGATAATCGCACTTGGGAATTATCTGCGGATGAAGTTGAATTAGATAAATCTACAGGTGCCGGCATAGGACGTGACGTATTAGTTAAATTCAAAGGCGTGCCAATTTTCTATACACCCTGGATTCGTTTTCCAATAGATGATCGTCGTAAATCTGGATTTTTAGCGCCAACTATTGGCAACTCTAATGACTCAGGGTTTGAGCTTGAAACACCATGGTACTGGAATATTTCGCCAAACAAAGATGCTATCTTTGCACCTAAGCTGTTAACCGATCGCGGCTTACAATTAAAATCTAACTTTCGTTACTTGAATGAAAAAAGTGCTGGCCAATTAGGGGTGGAATATTTAGATGATAGTGAATTTAAAGACGATCGTTACTTAGCAAGTATTGAACATCTCAGTCAATTCACACCTAAATTACAACTTGATCTGTTATACAATAAAGTCTCAGATAAGAATTACTTTGAAGACTTAGGCGACAGCTTGGGTTTAAGTAGTACGGTGTACGTAGAACGCCATGCAAATTTGAATTATCAAACCGATCATTGGAATTTTTTAGCTCGGACACAAAGCTTTCAAGTGACTGATGAAAGTTTGCTTGATAATGACAAGCCCTTTAAACGAGTTCCACAAATTAAACTAGATAGTGACTATTACAACTTACCGGGCGGATTTGATTTCAACTCGGAAAGTGAATGGGTGCAATTTGAACATGATGACAAAATTGATGGCGACCGCCTGCATTTAAGTATTGAACTTGGGCGTCCCTTTGAGAGTAACGCTTTCTTTATTCGTCCTGGTGCACGACTTACGCACACTGAATATGATTTAAACCGAAGGGATGGTTTAGACGATAATCCAACGCGTAGTGTACCCAGCGCACATTTAGATGCTGGTCTGATCTTTGAAAAGAATTTAAAAAAGTCTGCTCATACTCAAACTTTAGAGCCACGCCTATATTACTTACGCACGCCATTTCGTAATCAAGAAGATATTCCTATATTCGATACTGATGAATTCGATTTTGGTTATGAGCAATTGTTTCGTGATGATCGATTCAGCGGTAGCGACCGCATTGGGGATGCCGATCGTTTAAGTGTTGGTTTAACTACACGTGTACTTGATCTTGAAGATGGTGATGAAAAATTCCGCGCCAGTCTTGGAAGAATCTTTTATTTTCGCGATCGCAAGGTAACTCTACCGGACGAGTCCCGTGAGAGCGAAGATTCCTCCGATATTGCAGCCGAACTTAAGATTGGTCTGCATGATCGCTGGGAAGCCATTGCATCGGTTCTTTATGATACCCATGATGACGAAACTGAAAGAAACTCAGTACGCTTCCAATACCACAGTGAGAATGATTTTATCTTCAACATGTCTTACCGTTACCGTAATAAAGACATTGAGCCTATCGATCCACTAACCAACAGACAAGTAAGTCTTGAGCAATCTGATATTTCTATGGTGCTGCCTATCAATGAGCATTGGCAGGCTGTCACGCGCTGGAACTATGACTTACAAGAAAAACGCAATTTAGAACAATTAGTGGGGGTCGAATATGACACCTGTTGCTGGAAGCTTCGTTTAGCAGGGCGTCGCTATAATCGAAACACTGACCAAGACTATAATAATAGCATTGAGCTTCAACTGGTATTAAAGGGCTTGGGACAGATTGGATCACCAATTGGTGAATTACTAGAACGCGGTATACGTGGCTATGACGCCAGAGACGATGAGTATTTTTAACGATGAATATGATTAATACCAAACAACTTAGACTTTTAACCACATCACTATTAACCAGCGCGCTGCTGACAATTGCATTCACTACTTCCGTTCACGCAACACTACTTGATCGTATTGTCGCAGTAGTTGAAAACGATGTGATCATGGAAAGTGAATTACGCCAGCGTGTAAGCGTTCTTGTAAAACAGTTCGAAGGCAATCCTGAATCACTGCCTCCGCGAGATATTATCGTTGACCAAGTTCTGCAACGCCTTATTGTCGAGCGCCTACAACTGCAACTCGCTGAACAAAGAGGTATTCAAGTAGATGAATTGAGCCTCGATCAAACAATGCGTAATTTAGCCAAACGTAATCGCTTAACACTGGAACAGTTTCGTGAAGTGTTAGTTAAACAAGGCATAGATTATGTGGCCTACCGTGACCAAGTACGCAATGAAATGCTACTAGACCAGCTACGTAGACGTGTTATAGATAACAGTATTGAAATATCTGAAATCGAAATAGAAGAATTAGTCGTCAAGTCTGATGAAGATCTTTTAAAGAAAGAATACGAATATCATACTGCACACATTTTAATTGCAATTCCTGAAAATCCTAAACCTGGGCAAATAGAAAAAGCTCAACATCGCGCATCACTTGTATTTGACCGAGCAAAATCTGGAAATAATTTTGCCCAACTTGCGATTGCAGCTTCTGATGCACAAGACGCTTTACAAGGTGGCGACCTTGGCTGGCGTAATAAAGCCCAATTGCCTGAAGTTTTTTTACAACAGATTGATAGCATGCAAGCCGGCGACATAAGCAGAGTTGGACAAAGTGCTGCAGGTTACCATATTTTCAAAGTACTTGATCGAAGAACAATCGAAAATACTATGGTCGACCAGGTTCTTGTCAGACATATTTTGATTCGCACTAACGCCTTGGTTACCGACGAAGAAGCCGAAAGAAAACTTAAAAACCTAAAAACCAGAATCGAACATGGTGATGATTTTGAAGAACTTGCACGCGCAAATTCAGACGACACAGGCAGCGCAGTGAATGGCGGGAAAATGGATTGGTCAGTAAGTAGCAATTTTGTGCCAAAATTCAAAGTAGTAGTAGACGAAATAGAAATCAATATAATAAGTGAGCCATTTCAAAGTAGATTCGGTTGGCACATTGTAGAAGTTATTGATATTCGCAAATATGATAATACTCAAGCAGCTATGCGCGCAGAAGCACGTGAACAAATTAGACAACGGAAAATTGAGGAAGAAACTGAATTGTGGTTGCGACAACTTCGTGATGAAAGTTACATAGAAAATCGCTTACACACCACAAATTAGTTAACAAGCTCGTCATGCTTGTTAACTAATCCCGCTGAAATTAATGTCTAACATCATTCGAATTGCTGTAACGCCAGGAGAGCCTGCAGGTATTGGCCCAGAATTAATCCTAAAACTTGCCAAGCGGTCATTTGCCTATGAAATTGTAGCCATTGCAAGTCATGAAATGCTGCAACAGCAAGCTAAACAATTCGGTTTAGATATAGAACTAGCACCTTTTGATGCAAATGCAACCAGTACGCCACACCAAGCGAACACACTAAAAGTTTTTAATGTCGACCTACCTAACGCAGTTGAGTTTGGCCAGCTAAATACCAGTAACTCAACCTACGTAATCGAAACACTCAAAACCGCAGTCGACCTTGTTCAAAATAATACCCTGCAAGCTTTAACCACAGGCCCAGTACAAAAAAGCATTATCAATGATGCTGGAATCACTTTTTCAGGCCATACCGAGTTCATTGCTGACAAAACGGGTGGGCATCCTGTAATGTTACTTGCTAATGAAAATATAGATAAAAATACAGACTCCTATTTGCGCGTTGCATTAATAACCACTCACCTGCCAGTAAGTGAAGTGGCCTCACAAATCACAGCTGATCGCATAACCAAAGTGCTGAAAGTATTACATCATGATTTAATGCATCGGTTTGGCATCGCTAAGCCATGTATAGCGGTTTGTGGATTAAATCCTCATGCCGGAGAAAATGGCCATCTTGGCAAAGAAGAAATTAACATTATTATTCCTACCATTGAAAAATTACGCCTACAAGGCATGAATCTTGAAGGCCCATTGCCTGCAGACACCGCATTTACCCAACACAAGCTCAAAGGAAAAGATGCAGTAGTCGCGATGTACCATGATCAAGGTCTTCCAGTAATAAAACATCAAGGTTTTGGAGAAGTCGTCAATGTCACGCTAGGCTTACCCATCATTCGCACTTCAGTTGATCATGGCACAGCATTAGATATTGCTGGACAAGGTATTGCGGATGAAAGTAGCCTACTCACTGCAGCAAATTTAGCTGCAAAACTGAGCAAACGCTCGGTTAACGTAAACCTATAAATCTGGACAAGCACATGGCAAAACTCACTCCCCAGGCTTTAGAAGCATGGAATAATCATGATGAAAGAATGGTCCTGACGACTACAAATCAAGATAATGCACCCAATTCTATATGGGTAATCTGTGCAAAATTAATCAACGATGAACAATTTGTAATAGCAAACAATGCCTTTAGTAAAACATTACAAAATATTAATCTTGGAAGCAGAGGCTCATTACTATACATAGCGCCTGAGAGAGAATCCTATCAAGTGAAAGGAAAACTGGAATACCATACAGATGGCTTCGTCTATGATGATATGAAAAACTGGTTAGATCCTAAATTTCCCGGCAAAGGTGCATTAGTACTAAACATTGAAGAAGTTTATTATGGTGCCGAACAAGTTGTTTAACAAACTATCAGAAACTATGAAATGTAAAATATTTTTTACCGCTCTGGTAATGTTCTCCCCCGCAATATCAAGCATGGCATTCGCAGCAGGCTTAGAAGAAAAAACTATTATACTCAAGAGCAATGAGCGTTTTGATTTAATTCTAGCAAGTACGGTTACCTTTAAATTTCAACCGCTGTCTGAAGATGCTCGTAAACTAGAAATTACTAATGGTGCTACCGCATTAGGCGTAGCCTATCTTGGGAAAATCAAATTAAAAGAAAACAACACTGCATTATCGGCATTACGTTCTATAGCAGATCAAATTGGTGAGAGCTTAGATATAAGCTTTGGTGTGATTGCCGACTCCAACACTTCAGAAGCCTTAAAAGCCAATGAATTATTATTACTATATCATCCGAGTGTAACCATTACTCTTGCCTTAGCAAGGCCTGATGAAAGCAGTGATTATGAAGTTATTTGCACTTATGCATTAAAAAATCTAGTTAAAATAGACACAAGCCAGCAAGTAGTAATACCACCACCAGCGGAAAACATGCCAAAAGTAACTACAAACTAAGCCCATTTTTCTGCGTCTACAACTTCAATACATAGATAGTTTGGTTTACATAAGAATTTGTAAATCACTTAAGCGACGGCATCATAGCGACCTCTATCCTAAAATAATGAACCAAAAATACATTAGCCGTGCATTGGTAGAGTCAGAGCTTAGGAATTCCGCTAAAGGCTATTCAAATGACTAGACCGTTACGCAAACGCTTTGGTCAACATCTGTTAAGCAACCCAAACACGATAAATAATATTGTAAGAGTTATTTATCCTAAAAAAAATGACAAGCTAGTTGAAATCGGCCCAGGTCGTGGCGCAATAACCATTCCAATATTAAAAAATGTTGGCAAATTACATGCTATTGAAATTGATAACGACATTGCTCATGAGGTAAGTGAAAATTGCAAAAACATTGGTGACTTAATAATTCATCAAGGCGATGTGCTAAATTTTGATTTTAATGAAGTTGCAAGCTCAAGTAGCCCAATTCGATTGTTTGGCAACCTGCCTTATAATATTTCGACACCACTTCTGTTCCACTTATTAAAGTTTTCCGATTTAATCATCGATATGCATTTCATGCTGCAAAAAGAAGTGGTTGATCGTATTATCGCTTCTGCTGGTGATTCCAACTACAGTCGCTTAAGCATCATGATTCAATGCAGTTACAAAGTTGAAAGCTTATTCGACATCAGTCCTAATGAATTCACCCCCCCACCAAA
>CAYXVH010000264.1:0-4291 GCA_964468615.1 uncultured Thiotrichales bacterium
CAATCACCTGATGCAAACTCAGATGACAATAACAATGAGACGCAAGAATTAGCTCCGCAACCTGCTGCATTGAGTCCACAAGAACAAGAAGAGTTATCAATTCAATGGCAACAGCGTTTGGCGGGTGCAGCGCAGCAGGCAATGCAAGCTGGCAAGCTGGGTGGTTCGATGGCGCGCATGGTAGATTTTATGCTGCAACCAAAACTGCCATGGCGCATGCTGCTTGCACGTTATATGACCGCGAATGCGCGAGATGATTATAGTTATTCCAGGCCTTCGTCGCGCCGTGGTGATCCTGCAATTTTTCCGAGTATGCGCAGTGCTCAAATTAACATTGCGGTAGGCATAGATATTAGTGGCTCTGTTGACGATAAAGAGATGAGTGAGTTTATGTCTGAGGTGGATGCAATTAAAGCCAACATGCGTGCGCGAATTACATTGTTGCCGTGTGATGCTGCGCTTGCCGAAGGTGCGCCATGGGTGTTTGAGCCATGGGATGAAATTAAATTACCAAATGAACTTAAAGGTGGTGGTGGAACTGATTTCTCTCCAGTATTTGAATGGTTAGATCTTCAAGATCAACTGCCTGATCTATTAGTGTATTTCACAGACTGTCAGGGTGACTTTCCCGATATTGAACCAAACTATCCTGTGATTTGGTTAGTTAAAGGTAAATCTCCTGCACCTTGGGGACAACGAGTACAGCTCAACTAGTATGCAGCTTTCTAGCGAAGACCAACTGCGGCTAAATGTATTAGTTGCGCAACCATTGCAAGCTGTGCGTATTGATGAGTCGCGAATGTGTGTGCATGTGCTATCAGAAAAAGGTGATGCAAGTGTGCAGCTAAATCCTACTTGTAAAGACGAAAAATATGTTCGCTTAGTAAGACAGTTTTTATCTACACATTATTTAGGATCGCCTGGCGGCTACCCTGTTTATTTAAAACGATGGACACGAATGGGCCAGGCTCGGGATGACAGTTTGGAGAAGCTATTGTTAGTTGGAGAGCCTGAGGCGGTTGTCGCAGTAGTGCACGCATCGGGTTTGACAGATGAGTTGGCAAGGCGTGCATGGTGGTCAAGTGCAACCGCAGAAAATGCACGACGCATGCTCGAAAAAGAAAATGTTGTAAATGGTGCAATGGGAGAAGAGCTAGCAAAATTTTTAGTTGAGTTTCTGCCTTTTGAGGAACATCAAAAAGCGATTATAGATAGTGTTCGATTAGTACTGCAACCAGGCCTGATAACGGAAGAATTGCGCGAAGAAGTTTGGAAACGTGGCAAACGCAAAAATGTGTACTACATAGGATTTCTGCAACAAACACCAAATGACCTTCCTATTAAAGCGGAATCTCATCACACGTGGCAAGATGTTTGTAAAAATATACAAGCAGAGGTTGATGAAGATAATAAAATTGCAAAATTGTTGTGCAAAATTTTGAGTCCTGATGGGCAAGCGTTTCTACAGACCACAGAGTTAGTAATGAATAAGCCTAATGATCAAGAGGCGGTGGCGGCGGTACTGAATGCAATAGGGCAGTATTTTAGTAAATTTGAAAATGAGTTGCCTAACTGGAGGGATATTCAGGCGTTAAATGAATACGTTGATAAATATCACCAAGAACCTAAAGAAATACAAAGACTTTTAGTGCTAGATCAGTCTTTGTTACCCCAGCTAAAAGCGATATTTTATTTATCCATGATTAATGAAACACTTGTTGATCCTATTTTTGGTATGACCGATGCGATTGGTTCGGTAATGCGTAAAAAAATAGAACCAGTAATCACTCCGATAATTGAAAATATAAAGTTACTTAAATAAAAAAGAAACCTCTGTGGATTATTTGCCTTTATTTTTAGATATCAAAAGCAAACCTTGCTTAATTGTAGGTGGGGGCATTATTGCTGAGCGTAAAGTTTCTATACTTTCTCGCGCACAAGCGACTATCACAATTATTGCGCCTGAGATAACAGCGGAAATTAAGCGAAAGTTAGACGATAAAATTACTTGGCAGGAAAAAACTTTTTCTGTTGATGATTTAGCGGGTGATTCAAATACTTACCAAGTAGTGATTGCAGCAACCGATGATAGAAAGGTGAATGCTGAGGTCGCGCAACTGTGTCGCGATAAAAATATTCTTGTTAATACTGCGGATGACAGCAAAAACTGTGACTTTATACTGCCGTCGATAATTGATCGTTCACCTGTGCAAATTGCTGTATCTACCGGAGGTGCTTCACCAGTTCTAGCAAGAATGCTACGTACAAAATTAGAAAACTGTACACCAGCATCATATGGGAAATTAGCAAAGCTAATAGAAGATAATCGAGCAGAGGTAAAAGAAAAATTTTCTACTACCGACCAAAGAAGAAAATTTTGGGAGCAAGTTTTGCAAGGGCCGATTGCAGAATTAGTATTTGCAAATCAGCCTAGCGCTGCGCAAAAGCTATTAGATGATGCAATACAGCACGCAGATGATAGTGAGCTTCCTCAAGGAGAAGTATATTTAGTGGGGGCAGGTCCAGGAGATCCGGACCTATTAACATTTCGTGCATTACGTTTAATGCAACAAGCTGATGTAGTGGTATATGACCGTTTAGTCTCTCAAGAAATTATGGATTTGGTGCGTAAAGATGCAGAGCATATTTACGCTGGTAAAGAGCGTTCACAACATGCACTTCAACAAGAAACTATTAATGAATTATTGGTGCGCTTAGCTAAAGAAGGTAAGCGCGTTTTAAGATTAAAGGGTGGTGATCCGTTTATTTTCGGTCGCGGCGGTGAAGAAATTGATTCACTGGTTGATGAAAATATTCCATTCCAAGTAGTGCCTGGCATTACGGCGGCGGCCGGTTGTGCAGCTTATGCCGGTATACCACTAACTCACCGTGAGTATTCACAAGCAGTCATTTTTGCTACTGGGCATTTAAAAGATGGAACGGTGGATTTGAATTGGGAAATGCTAGCGCATACTAACCAAACATTAGTGTTTTATATGGGTCTGCACGGACTGCAAATAATTTGTGATAATTTAATAAAACATGGACTTAATGCATCAACCCCTGCTGCATTAATAATGCAGGGCACTACTGCAAATCAAAGAAATATAATTGGAAATTTAGAAAATCTGCCTGAATTAGTAGAGCAACATAATGTCAAACCACCAACCTTAGTAATCATTGGTGATGTTGTGAAATTACATAAGCAACTTAACTGGTTTAACCCAGAAGAGGATGTCACCGCAGGGGCTGTTAAAGCCTTTGGGGCGGGTAATGTGTAATAGCTTAAAAGCTATATTTGTTATTTTTTTTGTAGCCACGTGCTTTATGCATTATAGCTACGCTGCAGACTTGAAGTTATTGCATGAGGATGTAAATCAACCGGTTTTAGTTGCGCATGCGAATGATTCTCGAATTTTCATAGTCGAGAAGACTGGCAAAGTTCTTGCGTTCAGCGGTAAACAGAAACAGCTATTTCTTGATGCATCAACATTAATTACTGCAAGAGGAAATGAGCAAGGTTTATTGTCGATTGCTTTCCATCCAAACTATTCAGAAAACGGTTATCTGTTTCTTTTTTACACAGCAAAAAATGGGGCCAACACGCTATCGCGTCTAACCGTAGATCCTCCAAGTACGGTACAAACTGATTTACAAAGTCTTGAGGTTCTCATCTCGCAAGAAGATCCAGCCTCAAATCATAACGGCGGCATGTTGGCGTTTGGTCAAGATGGTTATTTGTATTTAGGTATAGGCGATGGTGGGCGTGGTGGTGATCCGTGGAATAATGCGCAAAATTTAAAAACATTTTTGGGGAAAATGTTACGTATTGATGTAAATCAAGCCAGTGGCTATTCAATTCCTGAAGATAATCCTTTTATTGGCAATGAAAACATTCATCCAGAAATTTGGGCATATGGATTACGAAATCCATGGCGTCATTCTTTTGATAGTAAGAATGGAGAATTATGGATTGCAGATGTGGGGCAAAATAAATGGGAAGAAATACACTGGAGATCATCAGAAAGCAAAGGTGGTGAAAACTATGGCTGGCGTTTGATGGAAGGTAATCACTGTTTCTTGCCTAAAAAAGAATGCGACACAGGTGATTTGATTAAACCTATTGCAGAATATGCGCATAAGCATGGGTGTTCGGTAACGGGCGGATACGTCTATCGTGGAAGTGTAATTAAAGAGCTATACGGGAAATATATATTTGGTGATTTTTGTAATGGCACGATTTGGACTATCGATAAAGAGAAGAACTTTGCAATGCAAGAGCTGATGAAAA
>CAYXVH010000265.1:0-4485 GCA_964468615.1 uncultured Thiotrichales bacterium
AGGTCGTTAATTGCATAAGCCGCTGGTTTCGGGGTGGTATTGCTAGAAATTAATGAGATGGAAACGCGTGTATCCCTTATAGCATGTAAGTAATCGAATTCGATCTGTAAATCTTGGTCATCGCTTGCGATTTGGTAGTTGGATTCAATATTGTTGATTTTGCCAGCGCCGACTAAGGAATACAGCATGCTTAATACATGTGACACGGTATCTACAATCATGGCGCTACCTTGGCTCTGTGGTGATAGCCACATTGAAAAGGATTCGATTTTTTGCTGATTTTTTAATTGCGGATATAGCTCATAATAAGTAGCTAGTGTGTAAGGCCATTGAGTATTCAGTTGTAGTAATACTTTATGGGTACGACATAAATTTACTAATTTAGTAGCTTCTTTTGTAATATTGCGCACATCATTTTCGCAAGTAATTTCTGAGTCTGACCACCATAATGGTTTTTCGCAAAACACATGGCAGCCGGCTTGAATAGCGGTTTCAAGGTGTTGGTGGTGAGAGTTAGCTGGGCTGCTGATTGCGACCACATCGATCGAATGGTCTTGTAATAGTACTGCAAGATTTTCATAAGCCTTGCAATCAATTGCATACTCACTTTTTAAAACATTAGCTGCTTTTGTCGCAGAGTCTAATGAGCTGCTTACCACGGCTTGGACATCACATCCGAGGTGCTGAAAAGTCCTTGCAATGAAAGGACCAGTGCCTTGTTTGCTTCGACCAGGTCCTACAAGGGCAACTTTAAATGTCATAAATTAAATTCAATGAATTAGCTTGTGCAAAAGAGTACGGTTTGTTCACTGTCTGGGCAACAGATTCTGGCAATTCTTCTGACAATAATAATTGCTTAAAGATATCAATACGGGCCTGATTCAACTAAAATTACAATTCTGAAGCTAGGGGAGCCTGTGTCGATTATTGGCTGAGATTAACCCTTGGAACCTGAACCAGATAATGCTGGCGGAGGGAAGCTTGCAGCTTGGAATTCATCTAGCTGGTTGCGCTTTCGCCATATAAGAGGTTACTACCTATGAGTGCGATTGCCGATTCTATTGAAAATAATTCTACCCAGATATCGAAAGGCTTGTCTGAGGAATTTGTGCAGCCTTTTTCTGGATCAAAAAAGATTTTTGTACAAGGATCTCGCGACGATCTTAGGGTAGGTATGCGAGAAGTTTTATGCGCAAGCACCTCCGCCAGTTTTGGTGAAGAAGAGAATCCACCAATCACGGTGTATGACACATCAGGACCCTATACAGAACCCGATGTGGAAATTGATCTGCTACAAGGTTTGCCAAATTTGCGTAGTAATTGGATTGAGGAGCGGAATGATACTGAGCTCTTATTAGGCCCTACCTCTGAATTCGGTCACGCAAGACAAGAAGACCCAAAAACTGCGCATTTACGTTTTGCGCATTACCATGCTCCGCGTCGTGCAAAGATGGGAAATAATGTCACGCAAATGCATTATGCAAAGCAAGGCATTATCACGCCGGAAATGGAATACATCGCTATTCGTGAAGATATGCGTTTACATGAGCATCGAAAAGATCCGTGTTATAAAAAAATATTAAAACAACACGCAGGCGTGAATTTTGGCGCGAATATACCAGAGCAGATTACACCTGAATTTGTGCGTGATGAAGTGGCGAGTGGCCGTGCCATTATTCCCAATAATATAAACCACCCAGAGTCAGAGCCGATGGTTATCGGTAGAAATTTCTTGGTAAAAATTAATACTAATTTAGGTAATTCTGCTGTGACTTCTTCAATTGAAGAGGAAGTGGAGAAAATGGTTTGGGCGGTACGCTGGGGTGGCGACACAGTAATGGATTTATCCACTGGCAAACATATCCACGAAACACGCGAGTGGATCATCCGTAATTCTCCTGTGCCAATTGGTACAGTGCCCATTTATCAAGCTTTAGAAAAAGTAAATGGTAAAGCAGAGGAGTTAACCTGGGAGATTTTTAAAGACACATTAATCGAGCAAGCCGAGCAAGGTGTGGACTACTTTACCATTCATGCAGGGGTGCGCTTGGCGTATGTGCCGATGACGGCAGAGCGTGTAACCGGCATCGTGTCGCGTGGTGGATCAATAATGGCGAAGTGGTGTTTAGCGCATCACCAAGAAAATTTCCTATACACACATTTCAGTGGCATCTGTGAAATCATGCAGGCGTATGACGTTGCATTTTCATTGGGTGATGGTTTACGCCCAGGATCTCTTGCTGATGCAAATGATGAAGCTCAGTTTGCTGAATTAGAAACCCTCGGTGAGCTGACTAAAATAGCCTGGCAGCATGATGTGCAAGTCATGATCGAAGGACCAGGCCATATTCCTTTACATATGATCAAAGAAAATGTGGATAAAGAATTAGAAGATTGTTTCGAGGCGCCTTTTTACACCTTAGGGCCATTGATAACCGATATTGCACCTGGCTACGATCACATTACTTCAGCAATTGGCGCTGCGAATATAGGTTGGTACGGTACCGCCATGCTTTGTTATGTCACGCCTAAAGAACATTTAGGATTACCAAACAAACAAGACGTGCGTGATGGTGTAATTGCATACAAAATTGCAGCGCATGCTGCAGATTTAGCCAAAGGGCACCCTGGGGCGCAAATCAGAGATAATGCACTTTCTAAAGCGCGCTTTGAATTTCGTTGGGATGACCAATTCAATTTAAGTTTGGATCCTGATCATGCGCGTGAGCTGCATGATGAAACGTTGCCAAAAGATTCTGCCAAAGTTGCGCACTTTTGTTCTATGTGTGGACCGCATTTTTGTTCAATGAAAATTACCCAAGATGTACGTGAGTATGCAGCTAAGCAGGGTATTGCAGCGATTCCGGTTGCGATTGAGAAAGGTTTGGAAGAAAAGGCTAAAGAGTTTAAAAAGACTGGCGCTGAAATTTACCAAAAAGTTTAAATTTCAAATCAATTTAGTATCACAACGCATTTGCATTGTGTTAGCAGTTCTATAATCTAGCCACATGGCTGGTTCTTCTAAAAAAGTAATCTTCGCAGCGTTAATTGGTAATGCTGCAATCGCAATTACAAAGTTCGTTGCAGCAGGAATCACTAGCAGCTCTGCTATGTTCTCTGAAGGAATTCACTCTTTGGTAGATACTGGTAATCAGGTGCTGCTTTTATTTGGATTGCGGCAAGCCAGAAAACCAGCAGATAAAAGATATCCTTTCGGTCACGGTAAAGAAGTCTACTTCTGGAGTTTTGTTGTTGCGATTTTAATATTCGCTGTGGGTTCGGGTTTGTCGATTGTTAAAGGTCTCGAGCATATTAAACATCCAACAGAAATTACTAGCCCACTTATAAACTATTTGGTTTTAGGGATGGCGATCTTAATTGAAGGATTTGTCTTCTATATAGCACTCAAAGAGTTTAATAAGACCAAGGGTGATTCAGGCTACTTAGAGACAATACGACTGGGAAAAGACCCAGGGATGTTTGTTGTACTGTTGGAGGATGCAGCGGCGCTACTGGGGTTGATGGTCGCAATGTTGGGTATCGCAATCAGTCAAATTACAGGTAACTATGTTTTTGACGGTATCGCCTCAGTGGGTATTGGAATGATTTTGGCTTTTGTTGCAGCGCTGTTAGCGTATGAGACCAAGGGGTTGCTAATAGGCGAGAGCGCTAGTGATGAAGTAGTGGACGGGATTCGTGAAATGGTTGCAGAATTTACTGGTGTGGAACGTGTAAATGAAGTGCTTACCATGCATATGGGGCCAGACTATATTTTGGTTAATCTCAGTGTGGAATTTAATGATGAAATTCATACAGAACAAATGGAATCTGTGATTGCGCATATTGATAAAAATATTAAACAAAGCTTTGTAAATGTTAAACGTGTGTTTATTGAAGCTGAGTCGTGGAAATTTGCGCACTAGCAAAATGTCTTCTGAGGAGAATTTAAAACAAGAATCGCTTAGCAAGTCTTTTCGAATCTTTTTATTACTTGCAACAATTGTGATCATAAGTATCACCGTTGTATTGATGTTAAAAAAGCAACCAGAAATCACTCAAGATACTCTGCAACAAGAAATACAATCTTTGCAACAACAACTGCCGATAAGGGTGGATGCGTATACCGAACTTAAGAGCATTGAAGCAGGGAACATGGCGATAAAATATTCATTTCTGATTGCCGATGATCCAACACAGCAAACAGGTTTAAGCGTTAAGGATGATAATTTTGCGAAACAAGTGGAAACTGTTGTAAAAACGAGTGCTTGTCAAAATAAAACACCAGGCGCTATATAAATAGCAATGTTTCATTGTCATATCTGTATACGAATCAAGAAAATACACAAATTGCTAGTTTTGTTATTCCTGCGGGTTACTGCGATAAATAGGCGGAAATATAAACCGTGAGCGCTTCCGGACATTCTTCTTCGCTAAAAGCTATTTTCTTTGCGTTCGGCGCTAACTTAGTAATTGCGTTAATGAAAA